>NZ_QRMX01000002.1:0-183903 GCF_003472805.1 Acidaminococcus sp. AM05-11
GGTGACTTGACCCGCACATCTGTCAATCAATATTCAGTTTTCAAAGTTCGTCGGCTGCCTCAATGACAGCTCATTTATAATAACAAACTTTAGGAGAGTTGTCAATACTTTTTTTATTTTGGAAAGTTGAGGACTTACTACAGTTTTCTGCGAAAACTGTAGAGGTGTTTTTTAGAATATATTAAAACCGAGGTTCGCTTGGTGCAGCATTGCTGCTGTTCGCGGAAGGTTGGTTTCAATATCATTCTTTGGCCTTGCTAAAAAGCTAAGCCAGACACCTGTCATTTGCTTCCCTAAATTGCATTGGGTGAAGGCTAATTCAATAGCTCATCCAAGGCGATTGAAGTACTTGACTTTCTGCCTGCTGTTAGCTGCTCGTTTGTTTCCGTACGAGACAGCTTGTATATAATAGCACAGGAAGTTATGGTCGTCAACACATTTATCGAAAAAAGTTTTGAAAAGGCAAATGCTCACATCTAGGTGGCTGCAGCAGCTAGGCTGCTGGCCGTTTTAGAGGTTAAGCAAATATGCTTATATCAGTATTGATTATGTAAAATAGCTGGCTTAAATGATTCGGGCACACTTAGGCCTTGTTTACAGTACTGGCAAGCAAGATAATGGAGCAGGACATCAGGTACGGCGTATTCAATTATCCAAACGCAGTTTTTACCACTTCACCGATAAGCTGCGAGCGTTTTGAAAACGCCCAAATTAATTTTCGGGGACGAGAAATTCCCAGTGGAATCACAGGTCCCAGTTCTATTGTACCTAATGTCCTGCTCCTAAAAGCAAACAATGGTTCAGACTTTTGTACATCGAGAAATGTTGGATACTATTTTTGCCTAGTTTTAAATTCAGGGCCACGGAATCGTGGAATAGATACAATAATCTGCGTGGTATTGGGACCTTCTGGCAGGATTTTCCTGGATCCGGCTTTGTACCTTATTGTCGATTTCATAGCAGATGGTATCAAAGTACTGAAGAACATCTTTCTCGGAAAAACGCACTTCTTCCAGGCCCCATTGTTTGAGGAATTCGGTCCGTGCCTGGATATAAGCCAAGGTTTCTTCATCCGCTTCCTGCCCGTCAATCACATTGATGACCAATTGGGCTTTGACGCAGTAAAAGGTGACGATATAATCGTCAAAGACCTTGAATCTGCGCCACTTGACGGAATGGTGACGAAGGAAGGCGAACCAGAGTCGTTTTTCCGCTCTGGACATGTTCTTGCGAAGTTCTTTTGCCTTTTGCTGTAATTTTTGGTGTTTTACGTAGGGATTGGATTCGTTCATCATGATCTTTCCTTTGCTGCAGATAGTTGGTGGAATAAAGTCATTGTAAGTGGATAGCGAAAACTAGGCCCTGAAAATATGTAATTGTATCCGTGGTATTTCTCGTTAGAAAAAGTATATCATGCGAACATGTGTTTCTCAATATGCAAATTTAATAAAATATAGTTCTTGTTAAATGGATTCAGTGAAATTATGTTTGATGCAGGAAATGGGCATCCGTATTTCTTTTCCTGCACCTTCAGCTTAGTTCCAATCCTACCCGGAGCTTTTCCTGTCCCACAGTGGTGGGACCAGTATGGCCAGGATACAGCACGGTTTCTTCCGGGAGGCGGAAAAGCTGATACAAAATGCTGTGAAGCAGGGCGCGGGCATTTCCGCCATAGTACTCCGTGTTGCCAAAACTGCCGTCAAAGATGGTGTCACCCACAAAAGCGGCGTGAGCAGCAGCGCTGTAGTAGGCAACTACAAATAGGCGTCATGATGACAAACCCTCAGCCAAGTGATCTCACAGATCACCCGACTGAGGGTTTCTTGTCGCTTACTGTAGTTTACCAGCGGCTGTCTTTAGTGTGCTCGTAGGCAGCCTTTACCCATCGTACATCCCAGGTCAGTCCATAATTTATATGCTCCAAATCAAAATTTTTATAGGACCGTTGGTATTCCTGGCCGAGTGCGTTTACTAAAGTTTCCGGTTTCCACGTTTGATCTTCCTTTTGGATGTATTCCAGGTATTCCTGCGGGAACATATTTTCCTTAATGCCAATCCCTGCACCAGCTGTCACATTGGGATAATGGTTTCCTTTGCCTTTTTCCATGGGCCGCGAACCCTGGAAGGTAATCCTGAATTCCCATTCAGAACCATAATCATAGATCATGGTCAGCTCGTCCCCTGGTTCAAGCTTCATTTTTTCCAGGTGTACCCGATTGGGTCGGATTGACTTGGGTGCATCCGGATCAAAGCGAAGCTCATACCTTTTTCCCTTATAGTACAAGCAGAATAGATGATTATACTCTGTGTTGAAGACTACCAGGATTGCGTACGACAGTTGGGCCAGTGTGGACTTAGAAGAAATATCGATATCCCGCCAAATCTTATTCTCCATTTCTTTCACGGCAACGTGAAAAGTATAGACTTCTGCCATTTCAAATACACCTCCAGATATACAAAGACTTTACCACGCAAAAGCAGCGTCTGTAACCCCCGCCGAATTGTTGCTTAAAAAGCTTAATTGGGCCAAATGGCATAAAACAGCTTTTCATCCATGGACCCAGGCAAAATGGGAATCACCTCATTAGGGAAAGCTTCTGTATCGATATATTCATGGCCTGCAGAGCCTCGAAGGGTATACGATTTCCAAATCGTCAGCGTTTTTTCATTTCTTCTGATGATGCGGTATTGTATGGAATAATGGCCGTTGGGGTCATTCTCTTTCGTCCATACCCGGGCCGTCTGAGCATCTTTCCTAACGCTCAAGTTATCTACAAAGAAAGTGGCTCCGTCCGACCACTTTCCCAAATAATACCAACGATTGGCCGTGCCTGCAGCCGCAGGCCAAAGCCAGTTATAAATTTCTTCCATAAAGGATTCCGGAACAATGGCCTCGTACTTCCACTCCGACCGGGGTTTATTAGAATACGTCTTCTTGTAGTCCCCATATTTGTCAAGCAAATACGAGGCTGCCACCGCTACGGTCCGGTCATAGCGGTTAAAGGCCAATTTCTTCAGGTAGCTGTCTCCCTTTGGTCCTGTGTTTTTCCACCAAACAATAGCCTGGTAATCATTTTTCTCCAAGGAAGCAGTATCTACAAATCTGGAGTTATAAGAATCTGACCCCAACCAATACCACTCCGCCGCATACGCTGGAGCCACTGCAAGGCAGGCCAAAAGGGCCAAGCTTACTATTTTCTTTTTGATGCGCAAAACTTTCATCCCCTAATCACCAAATTAAGCTTCCTTAAATGCCGGTTTCCAGTTGTTCTAGGCTTCCCCCAGAGTGTCAAGCATTCCTTTCAGCAGGCCATCATTTCCAAGATAAATTCCCGCCAGGCCCTTCAATTATCGAATAGGGAACAAAGAAAGCTTACTCCAGCCGCTTTTCCCTCTGGTCCTGAGGTTTGACACTATCCTCTTTCTGCCTATTCCGAGAAATCCGGTTCAAAATCATCCTCAAAAGGAATTTCGTACAACGCCCTGAGATACCGGGCTTTTTCTTTGAGCACTAGATTCTCCGAAGCCAAATCGAACCGGGTATAATCCCAATACATCGGTATGCCCTGAAATTCACTAATGATATAGTCCTCGCCTTTTTCGTCCTTGTTCTGGACAATTTCTTCAAGACCATCTCTGCCGATATCTTCTATGATACCTTGTCCGGCACCGTCCGTTATCAGGGGATAACGGGGCCAGGTATTGCGCTCCATAGGCGCCTTTCCCTGATATTCCAGTTGGAAGGTCCATTCGTCACCGTAGTCATAAACCACCGTCAGTGTATCCCCAGGAGCCAGTTTCAACTGCCGCAGTTTCACCGCAGAAGGGTCTACGGAAGGCGGTAGTTCATCATCAAAATCATCAATAGGAAATTCGTAATGGACTCCTTTACAGTCTACGCAAAATAAGTGTTCTCCCTGGGCTTGATAGGATCCCAACACTGTATAGGCCAAAAAGGCCACAGTAGCATTAGAAGAAATTTGAAAATCCCGCCAAAATTTGCTTTCAAATTCCTGCAGAGCTACGTGGAAAGAGTATACATCCGTCATAGAATTCTCCTTAGTAAAATTGTTAATCACCTTGGTATTGGCAGCACAGACCCCGCCGGGCTTAGGCTGTTCCGTACACCTTTCCTTGAACAATAGCAAGTGGGATTTCATCAGTGGATTGATTCACGTTTGAGGGTTTTAGCATTCCAAGTGAATACGCCTAGGTTTTCTGCTCCCATAGCATACACTTATTATAATAATTATAGCAACCTCAAACTCGGAAAGCTATAAGACAAGCCCAAGAACAAGCAGAAAAAAGCACATAGCTGCCGCTTGCCGCAAATATTGCTGCAAACAAAAAAATCCCCAGCATAGAAGGAATCTTCCATGGTGAGGTTTTTTACATTAACCGGGGCTTCAGCATTAACCGGGGCTTCAGCATTAGCCAAGGACACACTCCTACAGCAAAACTTCTTGGCAGAAAAAACGTCCGATATCCGAAACCCCATCAGGCCTTTTTACCAAGTTCCAGTGCCAGCTTCACTTACAGCAAAGAGTTTAATAAGGCTGAGCCAATGCCGGTATGGCGCTCGTTTTTTTACCGCAAATCCGCAATTTTTGGCAGGGCTGAAGAGGAATGTACTTGTTTTGCATTGCAGTTAGTCCTTATGGTGCGGACATTTTAAGACTTGTGGATATTTTGCAACAGTTCGCAGTTATCCACAGGATGCGGCGTAACCCCCTAGTAAGTTACTTTGGCAATAGTAAATTTTTAGTACTAAGAAGAACTATCGCTATGGGAACTATAGGGTACTACTTCGATCCATGGCTAACTGGGGTTTTTGTTCGATCAGGGGCTAATACTGTGATCACAAACCATACCGGTTTTTTGGATTTTTCTGGTTTGGTCTAGCCTATACTTACCTACCCTATTCTGCCCTTACCTTCGCATACAGACCGGCAAAAGGGCGCACTTATACAAGGACCTGTAAAACCCTGAAAAATTTGAGGTCTGGCAGCTCCCGGAAAGCTGACCAAGGCCTGTTTCGTCCGCGGTACAGGTACTATTATACAGAAAAAACAGAGAATGTAAAGTGTCACTTGTGACCACTTTATTCGTGCGGTCTGCGGAGTGTGGTGCAGGCATCCTACTTTTGAACTCCATCCCGGCTGCGTTTTACTCTTGGGCGCAATACGTTAATAAACTTCCTCAGTCAGTCCTGCGGACTGACGGCCCCTTCACGCTTTGCGCTCATATCCAATTCTCAAGGCTATATGCCGCAGAGAGTTGGTTAATATGAGCCATGTGATAGCGGGATTGGTCTGGCCCCTTCAAACGTGAAGGGGCTGTCAGCTCTATGAGCTGACTGGGGAAGTTCCAAGGTGAAACTGCGCAGCGAGCCGCGAACCACTCTGGCTAGCAGCGAACCAATGTAGGAAGTGGCGCCGCAGGCGTCGATAGAAGTTTGGTTCTTGCATATGCGGTGCTAGCGCCGCAGAAAACAATATTTTTTTCGAATGTAATATAACAATTTCGCTATTTAATCATTAATCAAACTCTCTTCGTCGCCTACCGGCGCCACTTCCCTCATTCTTGATGAAAGTCAACAGTTATGCACCACCACGTTTCTAAAATTACTTATTTTTGGAAACAATGTGGGGGTAGCTAAGCAGGATAAAGTACATTATTATTGCGAATTTTCTCTAGAAGCTGACCTCGCGCGCACGCGGGCGCAGGTGTCGCCGTCCCTTCCCGTCGCACGTTGTGTGACACCCTCCCCGTGAACGTTGAGGGTTATAAGACGGAGAGTGCTCCTACTGCGGCCAAGGGCCGCGAATAATTGATTAAAAGACGATACCTGGATTAAACTTCTATCGTAGCCAGATTCCTGGAAAAACTTCTTCCGTCAGCCTATCGGCTGCCACCCCCTTCACGCTTGAAGGGGGCTTTAAAGGAAAATGCGACACTTCCTGAGCGGTTCGCCGTATTCCAAGCAGCTGCGTCCTGACGGACTTGCTCCTTGGACGGCTATCGCATGGGCCTTATTAACCAAACATCCTCTGGGATATTTTTGGGGATGTTTGGATGCGGCCGCAACGCTTGCAGGAAGCATTCTATAACCACTACTGGTCAATTGTTAATCGTTAATATAGCATTACCACTACATTCACTATCAAAAATACCTACAGAACCGGCCAGCACGTCCTCTGCCCTCCCCGCCTTTAGGAAGGGGAGGGACGGGCCACACCAAGAATCCAAGGGCCCTGGGTGGGGAAAGCTCCTTCTGCGGTGCTGGTGCCGCCATATATTCTGAAAAACACCTCTACAGTTTCGTAGAAACTGTAGCACGTCGTCAGCTTTCTTCAGCACTACCTGTTAGTCCCCTACCCATTCCCCCGATTTCACACAAAAAAGCATTCCTACAGAAAATCTGTGCTTCCGTAGGAATGCTTTTTTTACCTTAGTTCACATTTACATACGTCTTGTTATCGTTACACCATATGTGAAGCCCTGCTTCACGCCGTGCCAGCCGGTGATTCTTACGTCGGCGCCCCAAGGGTTCTCTTTGGTTACTTTGCTCTGCCAGCCCAGTTCCAAAAATTCGCTGGAGCCTTTCATGCTGGCGTCAGGGGTTGTATAGTCTCTATAGCGTGCAGTGGCTTTACCGTCAAATTCGTAATCCCAGCCCAGGCCGGCGTAGAAACTGGTGGTGTCTTCATCCAAGTGTTTGGTCCACCGGAAGCCCAGACGGGTCCAGTAGGAATTTACGCTGCTCAAGCTGTAGTCAGCGCTGCCCAAACTGCTGCGTAAGGTAACGCTGTCGCCGCCCAGGTGGGAATAGAAGAACTTCCCATAGAGATTATAATCGTTGCTGTCCTGACGGAAAATCTTACCCAAGCCAGCATGGGCGGCAAAGTAGTTGGCACTGGAGTTATAGGTAGTGCGATAGCCACCGATGCTGCCGGCGTAGTCGCCCATAAGGCGGCCAACCCGGACCAAGCCTTCGTAATGAAGGCCGTTATCGTGATCTCTGCGAAGGAGAATGCCTGCGCCTACGTAGCGCTGGCTGCCGTCACCTCTGCTGCCGTTCTTATAGCTGGTATAGCTGCCAGTGCCGTATTCGATGAAGGGCATGATGGTGTCAGCATAGTCTTTCTTAAAAACCCGCTTTACAAAGCCCAGTTCGCCGTTAAAGCCATTGGTATCTACGGTGGAACTGCTGTTGTACCGGAGGTTGTGCCCACCCAGCATGACATAAGGGGTAAACTTGGCTTCCACTTCCCGTTCTTCCCGGGCTGCCAGGTCTTCTTCCTGGCTCAGGGTAACGTTGGCGTTCTTGGCGTCTGCTGCATCAAGGGGCGAAGAAGCCGCCATAACAGGGCCCTGTCTCAGGCTCATGCCTGCGGGGCTGGAAATGTAGGGACTGCCGACCATACTCAGAGCCCCATGGGCATCTTCCCGCAGCGGAGCAGCTTCGTGGCTTTCAGCCCAGGCGGTCAGGGCTGCCTGGAGGCCATCGGTAACAGCTGCATCGGAGCCGTTGGACACTACAGCGGCAGCATTGGTCTGGCCATCTGCAATGACTTCCGTACCCGGGTTCAAATCGGGTTTGCTCTCTCCCGGCAGGTACAATACGATGGTATTGGGATCCTGCTTTTTAATCAGGACAGTCCGCTGTACAAAGCCAGCATCGGTAACCTTGTCCAAACCGTCCATGACGCTATAGGTGGTAGCAGCGTTGGTAGTAACGCCTTTGGGGGCATAAATCAGGTTGATGACCTGCCCCGCGGAGAGCTTGGTGGTATCCTGTACCCCGGCGTTGATGGCTGCGCCGCTGACGTCGGCCTGATCCGTTACGGTCAGCATGGTCTCGCCGGCCCCGGTACCTTCAGGGACGTAGAAATTCAAAGTCTGGAAGTAGCCCAGGTTCTTAACGGTATTGTCTTTGGCATAAAGGTTCAGGGTATTGCCCGTGCTTTCGGTGGTACTGCGGCCGCCGTACAGGCTCATCATGGAGCCCAGGTGCCCTGCGTACACGTTGACGGTGTTATCATTGGCCGCACCGTTATCCGTATAGCCGCCAGCAATCAGGTTGCTGTCTGCGGCACTATTTGCGGTGGTGCCAAGGGTTCCGCCGTTAATGTCCAGGGTGTTGCCGGAAGCGCTTCCTGCAGCTGCTTTACCAGCTGCCACAGAGGTGGTAATGGTGCCGGCGTTAATGATAAGAATGTTATTATCCGCAGCTCCTGCTGTGCTGTTGCCGCCGATCAAGGTACCCACTTGGCCCTGGTTCATTTCTACAACATTGCTGGAAGCACTGGTGCTGCCGCTGCCGGCAACAGCCGCAGCAACGGTACCGCCAGAAATGGTCAGCTGGTTGCCATCTGCTGCGCCGGCAGGTGCATAGCCAGCGTACAGGGTGTTTGCCGAGCCGCTGGTAACTTCCACCAGGTTGGTATTGGCCGCGCCAGCTTCTGCATAACCGGCATAGCCGGTTCCGGTCAGCGTCCCGCCGCTTACGTACAGTTTGTTGCCCGAAGCCCCAGCCTCAGTGGACTGCCCAGCCATAGCCGTTTGCACGGTGCCCTGGGTCAGGGTAATGGTATTTTCGTTGGCAGCGCCATTGGCTGCCCCAGCAATCAGGGTTCCCACTGCGGCGGCTGCGCTATTCACGGTAATCTTGTTTCCCGCTGCGGTTCCGTCCGCCGTTTTTCCAGCGTACAGGATATTCTCCTGGGAAGCTTCCGTCCCCCCGTTCAGGGTAATGGTATTCTCATTGGCATTGCCGCTTTCCGTATACCCGGCAATCACTGTTGCTCCCAGAGTACCTTCCGTTACGGTAACCCCGTTGCCGGAAGCTTCACCCTTCTTAGTGTAGCCCGCATAGCCTTGGATGCCGGTACCTTTTGTAATAATCAGCTGGTTGCTGTTAGCCGTGCCAGTTTCAGAATACCCTGCATACAAAAGTTCCCGGGTATCCGCATTATTCTGCACGGTAATGGTGTTTTCATTGGCATTGCCCGTAGCGGTATAGCCGCCGTACACCGAAGCAAAAGTAGCCTTATCTTTACCGTCCAGGATAACCTGGTTATTTATTGCATCGCCGCTATTGGTGTAACCGCCTGTGACCTTACTGTAGCTGCTATTCCCGGCCAACGTTACAACATTGCCTAGGAAACCCCAGGTATTGGTCAAAGCCCTGGCATTGCCCTGATAAGTATAACCGCCAACAATTACAAGACCGCTCTGCCCTGCCATACTATCCACTGTCACCGTGTTACCGTCTACATTGCCCAGATTTGTATAGCCCCCTACAATATTTCCCAGAGATGCCTTGTTGGTATTTTCCACCTTGGCTTCCCCCGTTACGGTTACTTTGTTGCCAGAAGCCATTTCTCTAGTAACGTCCGATTCTCTATTCTTTGCGAGACCGCCGTAAACAGTCTGTTTTACATCTGTACTACCATCCAGGATAATCTTATTCCCGCTGGTTGAACCATCATTTAGTGTATATCCGCCGTAAACACTATACTTTATATCAGCATCCGTAATATGGATGCTGTTCCCACTAGCACTACCAGAATTCATCTGGGTATAGCCGCCATATACTGAGCCATTTACCGCAGTGCGGGTTGTGCCGTCCCACTTGCTGCTAGTAGCTTCGCCACTAAGAAGTGCGCTACCGCTTTCATCCTTGGCAACACCCGAAGCAATGATAAGGGTGTTATACGAGGCACTGCCCTGGTAGTTCATGCTGCCGTAAATGCTCTTAGCTGAGCTGCCTTTTTCCAGAATTACTGTATTATATTCCGCATTGGGACTGCGGTTATAGCTGCCGTAAATTTCACTGCCTGTAACTTGGGAATTACTCAGTGTCACCAGATTGTGGTTGGTAGTTACGCCGGCTCCCGACAGAGCGCCGTACAAATTAGCAGAAGAAGTAGAATCCACCATGGTTATCGTATTATAGTTGGCATTGGCACTACGGTTCGAAACCCAGCCATTCGCATAACCGCCATACACATTTTCACCGATAGAGGAACCATTGAGAATCTTTACCGTATTATGATCGGCCCCGCCATTTTCTCCATAACCGCCATACACGAAGGAGCGGAACGGTTCTCCACTGTAGTAATGTTTCAGCGTACTGGCATCAAAAGTAATGGTATTGTAGCTCGCATTACCCTTAGTGGCGTAACCCCCATAGACCTTGCCGTCTGTAACACTACCAGATTTCAAGTTGACTACATTGTAAGTGGCGTCACCCTTGGCGTTATAGCCCCCATAGGTATTACCTGCTTTATAGGACGAACTTCCCTCTTTGTTAACGTAATTGTATTGGGTAACGCTACTGGCATTTTGCATTGTCACTGTATTCGTTGTTACCGTGCCCCCCGCTGCATAGCCACCATAGTAGCTTCCGCCCTTACTGGTCGTACCATCTACAATAATACTGTTACCGCTGACCGTGCCAGTTGTACCGGCAGAATAACCACCATACACATCACTGCGGCTTTCATAAGTACCGTTCACAATGGCACTGTTTGTTAAATTCACTGTGTTGTTAGTGGCATCCCCAGAACCGGTATAGCCGCTGTAAATGGCAGAATTTATGGTAGTTCCTGTTACTGTTACCTGGTTATTGCTTGCCACTCCGCTACCCGTATAGCCGCCGTATACGCTAACCGCATCTGATTTAGCTCCCGGTCCGAAGGTCAGACCACTGTCAACTACTTTAGTGCCTTCTGTACCAATCATCACCGTATTTTTAGAAACATTACCAGATGTTGTATAGCCGCCATAACCGTAAATGGTGCTGCCGCCGGTAATGGACAGGGTATTGTTTTGGGCGTTGCCGCCCTTCACCGCATAGCCGCCATAGGCATGTTCCAAGGCTGCTGTGCCCGAAATCTGCAAAATTCCGCCTTCTGCAGCAGTTCCATCTGTAGTCTGTACCGCATAGGCATCACCAGTGCCTTCCGTGATGCTCTTTGCCTGGACAGGTGCTGCGTACAGTCCCATGCCCAAGATGCTGCTAAGCACCAATACCGTTAAAAGCTGTTTCTGTTGTCCGTTTTTGTTCTGCATCGTATGATTGCGTTTCCCCATAATTTGCGCCAGTGCCCCCTAGGCACCGGCATTCCCCCTTTCGTAAGGCGGCAGATAGATTCCCCCTGGAATCTTAGCAATGGGATCAATAGAAGTTAGGTTCTTGTAACTGTAATAATTACTTTTTACAATTTTCATTATAATATTGTTATTAAAAAAAGTCTAAGTGTTATTGAGTTCTTTACCTAACGTAAAATTGTTTATGCAGAATACTGTTAAAAACAATACGAAATATATTTCGCTATCGTTTTTTTAATTTTGTAAATCTAAATTTCTTTCGCTTGGACAGATGTACATTTCCATTGTATAAACGCATTGTACAATGAACAAGCATGAATGCCCCGCTGCTGGAGACCTGGCGTTGGGCAGACCAAAAGGCCGGCGGCAATCTCTGTGAGATTACCACCAGCCTTTTTGCTCTTTCTTCAATTTTTCCCTAAGTGAAAAGTGGTTTTAGGCTTTGCCGCCTTTTTGATACCACTTTTCGGCTTCTTCCAGTTGGCCCATTTTCCAATACCAATTGCCGATGAGTTCGGCAGCCTGGGCTTGGGTTTCACCCCCTTGGGCGTAAATTTCCTGGCATATGGCTAGGGCTTTTTTTGGGTCTTTCGTGATGCCGCAGCCTTCTTGGAGGTTTCTCGCCAGGGCCAGGGCTGCCCAGGGGCTTCCGGCCTCCTGGCCTTTTTGGAACCACCCATTGGCCTGGGACAGGCGGTCTTCCTGGGCATAGCAGAGACCCAGAAAATATGCGGCATCGGCAGCTGCTTCGCCGCCTTGGTTGTAAAGGTCTTTATAAATCCGGCAGGCTTCCTGAGGATTGGCCTTACAGCCTTTGCCGTCCTGAAGGTTGACGGCCAGGTTGAACCAGCCCCAGTCGTACCCGGCTTTGCCGGAGCGTTTCAGCCAAAGGTTGGCCATTTTATATTCTTCCTGGAGGTTATAGATAAGGCCAAGCTGATTGGCAGAGGGGCCTGCGGCCTCTCCGTTCAAGTTATAGGCTTTGACGAAATACGTCAAGGCGTTGTTCAGATTGGGGACCGTGTGTTCTTCCAGCCAATAGGTTTGGCCCAGGTTGTGCCAACCCCAGTCAAAGCCAGCTTCTCCGGACTTTTGGTACCAGCTGCGGGCTTCTTTTACAGCTCCCTGCCGGGCATACAGGAGCCCCAATTGGTTGGCAGCTTCTCCTGCTGCATAATCCTGGAGGGCAAAGGCTTTCAGGTAGCATTTCTTGGCCTTCTTCAGGTCCACGGGAACGCCTTCTCCCAGGCGATAGGCATCGCCCAGATTGTGCCAGCCCCAATCACAGCCGGCTTCGCCGGCCAGACGGCTCCATTTGACGGCCTCCTGGTAATTGCCGCGTTTGGCCTGAATCCGGCCGATGGCATTGGCAGACCCACCGGCGGCGGGACCGGCCAGGGCGTAGGATTTGGTGTAGCACTCCAGGGCTTTGTCAATATCCACCGGGGTTCCCCGTCCGTTTTCCAGGTCATCTCCCAGGTTGTCCCAGCCCCAATCACAGCCGGCTTCGCCGGCCTTTTGGTACCAGCGATTGGCCAAGGGATACCTTTTCTCCCGGTAATAAAGATTTCCCTGGGCATTCAGGGCCTGGGCAAAGTCCGGGGTCAGGGCTTTGCTGAGCCAGTATTCCGCTGCCTGGTGGTCCTAGTTTTCTTCCCAGTTGTACAGAAAGAGGCAGCCCAGTTCGTAGGCAGCAAAAATATCTCCCTTTTGGGCCAATTTAGCCATGCCTGGAAACAGACTCCGCAGCTTTTTTTGCAGGGTCTTGGGCGGCAGGTCCTGGATTTGGACCAGATTAAATTGGCAAAGCAGGTCGCCGGCTTGGGCACCTTTTTCGTACCAAGCGGCACCTTTTGTTTTGTCGGGCCACTGGGGCTTGGTCCCCTGGGAATAGATTTCTCCCAGAAAGTACATAGCCCGGGGGTTGACAGCAGCAGCGGAAAGGAACAGAGGTTCGGCTTTGGCATATTGGCAGTGTTTGAAATAGGTCACCGCTTCAGAAAAAACGGCAGTCTGGGTGTCTGCGGCTTTAGGAGTAGGTTTTGCTTTGGGCATCTGTATCGTTCCTCCACATAGGGAATTGTTGCGTGTGCAGCTAGGTTATAGTATAGCATTCAACTGGAAAAACTAAAACCACACACAAAACAGCCCTCCAGAGGTTCCAGGCTCCTGGAGGACTGCTTTTGCTGTATTTGCTGTATTTGCTGTATTTTCTTTACAGTCTTCTGGTAACAGTAGCGTTAAATACCACGCCTCTCTGCTTGCCGGCCCAACCGGTGAGCCGCAGGTCTGCGCCCCAGGGATTATCCTTAGTGGAGTCGCTCTTCCAGCCCAGTTCCAGCAGGGCACTGGAGCCTTTGCTCTCAGGCGACGGGGTGCTGAAGGTCAGGTAGGTGGCCCTGGCGGTGCTGTCGAACTCGTAATCCCAGCCCAGGCCTGCGTAGTAGGACTGGTTCTCCTGGTAATTATGGGTCCAGCGGGCACCCAATCTGGTGCGGTAGGAATCGGCGGCGTCCAGATTAAAGACGGCATCGCCGATGGTGTTGTGCAGGGTAACGGTATCGCTGGCTAAATGGGTATAGTTGAAGCGGCCGTACACGTCCAGGCTGTCTTTATCGGTTTGCTGGTAGATCCGGCCCAGCCACAGGCTGGCCCCGGCGTACCGGGCGTTGGTATCGTAGGTAGAGCGATAGCCTTCCAATACACCCCGGAAGTCTCCGTCCAGGACACCCACTCTGGCGCTGGCCTGGTAGTACACGCCGTTGTTCAGGTCTCTGCGCAGCAGCAGGCCCACGCCGCCATAGTGCTGGGTGCCGTCGCCTCTGGCGCCGTTCTCCAGATGGCTGGTGTAGTTGCCTTTGCCATATTCTGCAAAGGGAATGATGGTGTCAATGGAATTGGCGTTGGGGATTCTCCGTACTAAGCCCAGGTTCCCTGCCCAGCCATTGCTGTCTACGTAGGAACCTGTGTCAAAGCGCAAATTCTGCCCGCCAACGGTCACGTAGGGAGTAAAGCTCTTTTTGCTTTCGCTGTCTGCAGCAGCCTGGGTGGCAGCCCTAAAGCCGGCGTCCAGGGTGGTGTCGGCCCCTGCGGCAATAAAGTTCAGGGCTGCAGCACGGGCTTCGGGAATGAGTTTGGTATCCTGGGAAATGGTACCGATTTTGGCGTCCACAGGGGTCACCACCAAAGAAGTGGTGCCTTGCTGCTTCACTTCCGCTGGCCGGGTAACCAAGCCAGCATCAATGGTCTGGGCAGTGTCAGCCGCCATACCATAGGTGGTGCCACTCAGCTGAAGGCCGTTGGGATTGGTAACCAGGGTGATGAATTCTCCTGGATTCAAAGGGGTACGGGCCAGGAGTTTGGCGGTGACGGGAACGTTGGTCAGGTTGGCCGTGCCGGTGACCGTCAGCAGAGTATCCCCTTTCACGCTGCCCTCTGGCACGTTGTAGTTCATGACCTGGAAGTAGTCCAGATTTCCTACGCGGTTGTCCAGGCTGGAAACGTTCAGGGTATTTCCGGTGCTGGTCTGCCCCAGACCGCCGAACAGGCTGTAGGTAGTTTGCAGGGGGCTGCCTTCCAGGTTCACCGTATTATTGGAAGCCTCGCCCGTTACCGCAGAACCGCCGGCAAGGTAATTGGACAGGGTGGTTAAATCCGTGGCCGTACCTTGGCTCAGGGCACTTGCTGCAGTAGAGGCCGCGCCAAATTTGCCGCCGGAAAGAATCAAGGTGTTGCCGTTGGCATTGCCGGCCGCAGAATACCCGCTGGCTACATAGGCGGTAGTGCCGCTGACGGCGGCGATTTCACCCCCGGAGATGGTCAGGGTATTCTCATTGGCATCGCCGCCCTTGGCGGTATAGCCGCCAGCCACGTAGGTCGTGCCGCCGGTTAGGCTGCCCAGGCTGCCGCCGGAAATGGCGGCGCGGTTGCCTGAGGCATTGCCGCTTTCCGTATGTCCGCCAGTTATATAGGCAATGCCGCTGGGCTCTTCTTCATCTTCTTCATCACCGGGAGCTGTGGCAATACTGCCTCCGGCAAGATTCAACGTATTGCCAGTGGCATCGCCTTTTTTGGTATAGCCGCCGGCCACATAGGGCTGGCTGTCAGCAACCATGCCGACAGTGCCGCTGAGGAAATTCAGCGTGTTGCCGCTGGCAGTTCCGCTCTTATCTGCCCAGCCGCCCGCTATGTAAGCTTTGGCGCCGCTGGCTCCAGCCATAGTGTTGGCGGAGAACGTTAACGTATTGTCCGTAACATTACCCTGACTGGCGAATCCGCCGGCCACATAGGCCTTGTTACCGGTGCCAAATTTCGTACCGGAGAGTGTCAGGGTATTGCCCTCAGCATTGCCTTTTTTATCCGAGTACCCGCCGGCTACGTAGACTTTGGCGCCCTCATCCGTGCCAAGGGTGGCCCCGGTAATGGTGGCGGTATTTTGCGATGCATTGCCTGTTACAGCATAACCACCAGCAACGTAAGTTTTGCTGCCGCCTAAGGTGCCAATGGTGACAGCTGAAATGGTCAGGGTATTGGAATCGGCATTGCCTTTTTCTATAGACATGCCGCCAGCTACGTAGGATTTGTTGCCCTCGATGGTACCGCCGGTTATGGTCAGGGTATTGGACTCCGCATCGCCGTCCACGGTAACCATACCGCCGGCGACATAGTTATTGTCAGCTGTGTTGGTGCCAATGGTGTTATTGGTAAGGGTGGCTGTATTGCCGGTAGCTTTGACGGGGACGAGGGTCTTATCATTGTCATCAGCCTGACCTACAGCAATGCCACCGGCGATGTAGTTTTTGGAGCCTGTTTCATCGTCTGCATCTGCCACTGTGCCCACTGTATTTCCAGTCATCGTCAAGGTGTTGCTGTCTGCGTTTTTCGTCCCATACCAGGCCTTACCGTATGACGCATTGATGCCGCCTGCCAGGATGATTTGCCCGCCATAGTTCGTCACAATCTTGTTATTCTGCAGATTCGCCGTATTACCAGAGACAATTCCTGAAAGTGATTCATCTACGTAATCATATAGGGCATTGGCCCCAGCCATCGCAATGGTAGAGACGGACCCGTCTGTTGGGATTTCGCTATTCGATACGGTTAAGGTATTA
This sequence comes from Acidaminococcus sp. AM05-11, assembly GCF_003472805.1. Lineage (NCBI taxonomy): Bacteria > Bacillati > Bacillota > Negativicutes > Acidaminococcales > Acidaminococcaceae > Acidaminococcus > Acidaminococcus sp. AM05-11. Next base: position 16,230 of record NZ_QRMX01000002.1, read on the forward strand.
TTTTGCAGGGCATAATAATCGGAACGGCCCCCTAGCAGTACCACATAATCCACGATGGAACTGCCTAATGTACTATCGTCAATCGTAACGGTATTATTTTTTACGGTAACGTTGTTGCCTTCTCCCCCGTTCGCATAGCCACCATAGACATGGACCGCATCAGCATAGGTGCTTCCACTCAAGGTACCCTTCGTCAGGGTAACGCTGTTGTTGGCTACAGTGCCTGTGCCGGTGTACGTACCTGATGAGACACTCAAGTACGCGCCATATACAGAATCCCCTATAGTCCCACCATCTACGGTGACGCTGTTATTTTCCAGGTCCGCGACAGTGGTGCCGTTTATGGCATAGTACCCGCCGGCGACAACCTCACCATAGCCGCCATCTAAAATATCCACATGGTTATAGGTTACCGAACCCATTTGGAGCGCATCACCGTTTTCGCTGCTGGACGTTATAAACGCGCCGCCATAGACCTTGTTAGCCATGCCTGTGCCGGAGATGGTTACGGTGTTATCATACACGTTGCCAAACTTTGTAGTATTTCCAGCAGTGGGGAGATTTGCCTCAATGAGGCCGCCATAAACCGTGCCGTTGTTGCCAAATTGTGACTGATTGCCGCCAGCCGTGATAAAGACTTTATTATTCTTTACATCGCCGGTGGATGTAAACGAAAGGCCTTCTGCATACTGTGAGAAATAATCGTTCATAGATTGCGGTAAGTTATATTGATTATTCAACACCCCTTGGGCTCCGCCATAAATGGTACCGCCAAACTATCCTCCATTTATATTTACCGTATTGTCAGAGACAGTACCCGTATAGGAATAACCGCCGTAAAAATTTTGTGCGACATGGTCATCATTGTCTCCCCCAAGGCTCGAAACTCCCGTAAGGGTAGCAATATTGTTCGTGGCATCCCCTGTAACGGTAAAGCCGCCAAAAACATCGTTTGTAATTCCTACCGGATAGGAAACCCTCTGAGCATTGGGCAGGTTAACAGTCACCTGGTTTTGGCTCACTGTTTTGGTCATGGCTAACCCGCCTGCAAGCCAATTTGAAACAAGCGGACTGCTTCCTTCCTTTGTATTATTCAAGGTCAGAGTATTGCCTGTCACGGTTCCTGTCGTACCCGTTTCGATGGTTTCAGCATCTGAACTGGTAATGGCTGTACCCGCACTGAGCATTTCCTCAGGAATGGTAGAGCCTGCTACGGCGCCGCCTGCGACACTGTTATTGATAGTCAGGGTATTGCCGCTGGCAGTTTTCGTTTCATTCCCTACATAGATAGCGGTGGTATTCGTCTTATCGCTTACCACTTCTTCTGCCCTGGCCGGCTGGGCCGGCAGACACAGAGCCAGCAGGGCGGACAGGCCCCACAGGGTGACGCAGCCATAGCGCAGTTTTTTGCCGACGTTTCTCCTTTTCATTATTGCAGCCTCCTCTGTATGATCCCACTTCCGCTGCCCCTTGCAGTAAGTGAACTCCCCGTTGAAGCCCGGTGAAAAGGGCAGAAAACAACATATATATTGTATTATATCATGTTAAAATTGTTTAATTAGAACAGTTTATATACACTATTTAATGATACAGTTAAATGGTGCAGTGCCTGTTTTGCCGCCGCTTCCCTGGCAAGGCCTTTCCTCCATACAAAAAGACCCTGGACCGAGGTTTTTCCTTGGTTCAGGGTGTTTCGTTTCTATTTGCCTTAGGCCAGGTCGGTAACTTTGCCGTTGAGCATTTTGCCGCCCACAATGTTTAGGTTTTTGTACTGGGCCTTCAAATCTTTAATGGATTTGTCGATGCCGCTGCCGCCGGAGGTGGCAAACAGGTAGATTTTCTTGCCGGTCAGGTTGGCTGCCTCGATAAAGGTGTTGATGATTTTCGGGGCGGTGTACCACCAGATGGGGAAGCCGATATAGACAGTATCGTATTTGTCCAGGTTGGGTTTCTTGTCGGCCAGTGCAGGACGGGAGCTGGGGTCCTGGGATTCCAGGGTGCTTCTGCTCTTTTTGTCCATCCAGTTCAGGTCGGCACTGGTGTAGGCCACGGCGGGCTTGATTTCATACAGGTCGGCTTTGGCCACTTTGGCCAGTTGCTGAGCCTTATTGCGGGTAACACCGCTGGCAGAAAAATAGGTTACTACAGTACTCATGCTAAAATCTCCTTCCAATGACTAAGAATGTAGGACACAAATTGAGAAATAGATTCAAGGGAAGCCGGCGCTGGCTGGCTCCCCCGCTCCAGGCGGTCTACTGATTCATTTTGCGGCAGTGGCCCACCACTTTGCCGGTGGACAAGTACTGGTAGTTGGGGAACTCAAAGAGTACGGGGCTGATTTTGGCGTAATCAGGCTTGCCGTTTTCGTTCAGCATATCTTCTTCCACGTAGGTGTGGAGGATTTTCAGGATAAAGGTTTCAAAATTGGGGGTGTTGTACACGTCGTCCACCTGACATTCCAGCACCAGGGGGGAAGCGTCAATGACGGGGGCACCGGCCTGGCCCTTGCTCCAGGCAAAGACCTGGGATTTATCCGTATCTTTGCCGCTGACGGTGCCTACGTAGTCAGCTTTTTGCAGCAGGTCCTGGTTTACCAGGTTCAGGGTGCAAAGGCCAGCTGCATGGATACCCTTGTTGGTATAGTGGCTGGTGACGCAGGAAATGGTTACCCGGTCGTGGCCGATGATGCCCACGTGGGCCACTTCCATCCAGTTGGGTTTGCCGTCCACCAGGGCGCCGACAATGGTCACGGGAGTGGGATACAGGGCCAAGAGATTGCCTAAATCTTTTTTCATGGAAAGTTCCTCCTTAATTGGGAAGCAGTTTCAGCAGGCACAGCGCAGCCAAATCCGATACTTTCTGGGGAGAGAGCTGGATGTGGGCGCGTTCCATGGCTTCTTGCTGCTGGGTTGTAGGATACACATAGGGATACAGGCCGTATAAGAACGGAAAGAACAGATACAGGAAGTTCTCCCGGTCCTGAGGAGTCATGGCAGGAAAGAATTTTTCCAGGCTCTTCTCTACCGTGCTCAGGGTATGCTGATAGGATTTTTTGAATTCCACCAGGCATTCCAACCGGCTGTGCTCCTCGATTTCGTACAGATTCATGCACTGGATTTTAAGCAGGGTAATGCGCTTTTCCAGGGATTGGCCTACCAGTGCGGCGTATTCCTGGGCTGTCAAAGCAGGGTGCTTGGCAAAGCTTTGGGTAAGATCTGCGGTCCACAATTCATATTCTTCCTGGAGCAGGGCCAGGAAAATTTCTTCTTTGGAATGGAAATAGTTGTAGATAGAAGGCCGGGAGATGCTGGTCTCCTTGCTGATTTCTCCCAGGGTGATTTCTTGGAAGCTCAGCCGCTGGTATAGTTTCCGGCAGGCTGCTACGATTTCCTGGGGCCGCTGTTCACAGATGCTGCGGGGCATCCTGGCCATGGTACTCGCCTCCTTGAAGTTTATTTGACGTTTTGTCAGTATGAGTATAATACCATATTGACATCTTGTCAATATAAGAATAAGTGAAAACTTTAAACTAGATCAGGTAATGAAGGCTTGCTAAAAAAGTAAGGGAGAAGTTGCTGAATAAGGAAGAATTACCACACTTTTCGTTGAAAAGTGTGGAGGTGTTTTTGGTAATATATGCCCCTGCGGGGAAACCGGTGAAGTGCTTTTGGGAATATCCAGGCTCCCTTCGAATAAATTGTAGTGGTGTTTTGGGGAATATATGCCCCTTCGGGGGAAACCATGGAGATGCTTTTGGAATATCCGGGCCCTCTTCGAATAAATTGTAGTGGTGTCTTGGGGAGGAATATCTGAGCCCTTCGGGGAAACTTGGGAAGGCCTGCTGCCAGGCTTTTCGACAGCGTTCAGCAGGGCCTGGGGGCCAGAGAATTCTTTTCTCCCAACAAAAAACGGCTTGTTCAGCCTGGCTGGGTGAACAAGTCGTTTTTTGGACTTTATAGCCTTTTGTATGAGGGTGTATTTGGGGGAAAGTCACGAGAAGCTGCTGCGGGCAGGGTTCCGGCTGGCTTTCCCCCGGTTTGGCTAATAAAATTTGCGTCTGGGGCAACACAAGAATTGCTTTTAGAAGCTGGGGTGTGTGCCGTCCCAGACAATGCGGCGATAGTTTTCTTTGTCGGTATCCCCTTCTGTGGAGAAGCACAGGATGCGGGAGTCTTTGGTGATGCCCAATTTGTCCCGAAGTTCATTAAGAGACGCGTTATCCAAAAGTTCAAAAACGAAGCCGCTGGTGGCAGCGCCGCTTTCGCCGGAGATGACTTTTTCGTCCCCGGGCAGAGGATTCCCCAGGATACGCATGCCTTTGGCAGCCACGTAGTCGGGCATGGAGATAAAGTGTTCGGCGTGGGCTTCCAGTTCGGCCCAGCCAATGCCGCAGGGTTCTCCGCAGGCCAGGCCAGCCATAATGGTGCTGAGACTGCCGGTCACGTTATGGAGCTTGCCGTCGTGGGCCAAAGCGGTGCGATAGATGCAGTCGGCTTTATTGGGCTCCACGATGGTGATGATGGGTTTCTGGCCCTTGTAGTAGTCGGCAAAGAAGCCGGTCAGGGCGCCGGACATGGCCCCTACCCCTGCTTGCAGGAAGATATGGGTAGGTGCCTGGGGCAGGGCTTCGGCAGCTTCCAAAGCCATGGTCAGGTATCCCTGCATGATCCAGGTGGGAATGGTTTCGTAGCCGGGCCAGGAGGTGTCCTGGACCAGGGGCCAGCCATGTTCTTCCGCCACTTTGGAAGCGTGGCGCACTGTATCGTCGTAATTCATATCGGTAATGGAAGCATCGCTGCCCAAGGCCTGGATATTATGGAGGCGTTCGGGAGCGCTGCCCTTGGGCATAAAGACTAGGCTTTTGACGCCCAGGGCGTGGGCGGTCCAAGCGATACCCCGGCCGTGGTTGCCGTCGGTAGCGGTCACAAAGGTTAAGTCCTTGATTTTGTCATGAATAGCAGGCTGCTGCAGGGTCTCGAAGGTAAGTTCTTCAATATTCAGGCCCAGTTTGTCCGCCAGGTAGCTGGCAATGCAGAAGCTGCCGCCCAGGCCCTTAAAGGCGTTGAGGCCAAAGCGTTTGCTTTCGTCCTTGACATAAAGGGCGGCGATGCCAAAATGCTGGGCTGCGGCCTTGAGCTCCACCAGGGGCGTGGGGGCGTAGCCGGGAATGCTTTGGTGAAAGTGCCGGGAGATTCTGGCCTTGTCAGCTGCGAAGGCGGCGTCATAGGCACCGGTTTCCTTGCCAGTATGGAGCAGGGTTGTTTCTTTGATGGTTTCTTGCATGGGTGGTCCTCCTTATTTAGCCAGGCGTTCCTTGACCAGTTCAGCCCAAAATTCGGCGCCGGTGGTCAGGATATCGTCGTTATAATCGAAGATGTTTTGGTGCAGGGATACATTGCCCGCGGCATTTTTACCGCTGCCCAGAAGCAGGAAGCAGCCGGGAACCTTCTTCAAAAAAGCGGCAAAGTCTTCACTGGCCATCCAGGGGTCGCAATTGCCGTTGACCTTGTCCTCCCCTACAGCAGCTTGAGCAGCCTTTACGGCGGCAGCTACGCAGGCCGGGTCATTGACCACAGGGTAGAATTCGTGGGTATAGAGAAATTCGCAGCCGGCGTGGTTCATGGCGCAGACGCCTTCCACGATTTCCCGCATCCGGCGTTCCACCAGGGCCTGGTCCTCGGGCGTGGTGGTCCGGGCATCACCGCGGACTTCAACGTGGGTGGGAATGGCGTTGTGGGCACCGTCGGTTTCGATTTCCGTGCAGGAAACCACCACGGGCCGCACAGGTGTGGCATTCCGGGACACGATGGTCTGAAGCGCCAGGTAAATTTCTGCAAAGGAGGCCAGGGGGTCATTGCCCTCGTGGGGGCTGGAAGCGTGTCCGCCCTTGCCGGTAATCTTGAAGGTGAAATCATCTTCGCTGGCGGCCATACCCCCTACCCGGGTATGCAGGGTACCGGCAGGCAGGAACGGAGCGTTGTGGAGACCGTAGATTTCTTGGATGGGAAAACGCTCGAACAGCCCGTCGTCAAGCATGGCCTGGGCGCCGTGCCCCGGTTCTTCAGCAGGCTGGAAAATGAAACGGACGGTGCCGTTGAAATTTTTCCGTTCACTGAGGAGCTTGGCGGCTCCCAGGAGAGTGACGGTGTGGCCATCGTGGCCGCAGCCGTGCATTTTGCCAGGATTCTGGGACACGTGGTCGTGCTGGCTGCACTCCTGGATGTTCAGGGCGTCCATATCGGCCCGGATGCCGATGCAGCCGGTGCCGTCCCCTACTTTCAGGGTACCTACCACGCCGGTGCCGCCAATGCCCTCTGCTACGTCAATGCCCATTCCCCGCATTTCCTCGGCCACCAGTTTGGAGGCGGTCTTTTCCTCAAAGGCGGTTTCCGGATGCTGATGGAGGTAATGCCGCCAGGCAATCAGTTGATCACGAAAAGGAAGCTTGTTGTTTGGCATAGAATCAAGTCCTTTCATTCACGTTATAAGACACAATTTTCCTCATTTTTTCTGCGAGGCTCAGCGGTGTTTAGCTAGTTGATCCACTGGGATAACCAGTGTATTCTCCTCCACTCTTCGGCTAAAATGCTTTTTATTCCTGCTATTGCTCGTCAGAACTTCTGGTCAGGTCCATTTGGGAGATGTCCCGGTCTGGCTGCCAGTAGGGTTTCTTGCCCTTGGCCCACTGGGCAGCGTAGTCCTTCAGGATATAAACCACGTACTTGGACAAGCCAATCAGAGCGATGACGTTAAAGAAAACCAGGAAGGCGCTGACAAAGTCCACCAGTTCCCAAACTACAGGCACGGGAGCTACGGCGCCTACGATAATCAGAACGCAGCACAGGAGGCGGTAGGCTTGGATGGCTTTGGGAGATTTGATCAGGTGCATCAGGTTCACTTCACCGTAGTAGATGTCGGCCAAAAGGGTGGTAAAGCCAAACAGGAACATGGCCAAAAACACAATCCAGCGGCCCACGGTGCCCAGATTGCTTTCAAAGGCTACCTGGGTCAGGGCGATACCGGTTTCGCCGGTGCCCAATTGCCCGGACAGGAGAATGCAGAAAGCAGTGCAGCTGCAAATGATGATGGTGGTGATAAAGGTGCCCAGCATGGCGGCAAAGCCCTGGTTCACAGGATGGGGCACCACGGCGGTGGCGTGCATACTGGGAGCGGTGCCGTTGCCGGCGTCATTGGAGAACAGTCCCCGGGCTACGCCATAGCGGAAGGCTTCTTTCATGGTATAGCCGGCCACGCCGCCTGCTGCAGAGTGCAGGCTGAAGGCGGATTTAAATATAGTTTCAAGCATGCCGGGCAGCATGGAAAAGTGGGTCAATACTACGTACAGGGCCATAGCCAAATAGCCCAGGGCCATAAAAGGTACAATCAGGGAAGCCACTTCGGCCAGGCGTTTGATGCCGCCAAAGATAACCAAGGCTACCAGAATCAGGAGGCAGACGCCGGCAAAAAACGGGGATACGTCCACCACGCCGGTAAGGGCTGCGGAGATGGAGTTGCTCTGGATCATGCAGTAGAAAATGCCGATGCCTATCAGGATGCTGATGGAAAACAGCACGGACAGCAGGTGATTGTGCAAACCCTTTTCCATATAATAGGCGGGACCGCCCCGGTAGGTGCCGTCGGGATTCTTTTCCCGGAACAGCTGAGCCAGTACCGCTTCGGTAAAGCTGATGGGCATACCCAGGACGGCGGTCATCCACATCCAGAAAATGGCGCCGGGACCGCCGGAAGCCAGGGCTGTGGCTACGCCTACCAGGGAACCGGTGCCCACCTGGCCGCCTACCGCTGCGCACAGGGCGCTGAAGCCGGTGACGCTGCCAGGTTCTTTGGACCCACTGGTCATGCTTTCCTTCAGATTTCCGAACAATCTAGTAAAATAACGAACTTGTGGAAAGTGAAGCTTCAAGGTGAAAAATACTCCGGTGCAAAGCAGGATGCCGGCCACCAGCCAGCCCCAGAAAATGCTGTTCAAGAAACGAATAAATTCCACAATGCTCTCTCCCCTTGCTTTTAAATAGGTTTAGCTTGGTACAAAGCGATTCTTGACTAATGCCGTATTTCACAAAACTCTTCCGGAAGTTTTCTTACAGCTTGATTATAGCCAATTATCAGAAAAAGATATACCAATCCATTGTGGCAAAATATCATTGTATTGTGCTCAAGCAGATATTATTTCCGCTATTCAATTTTAGAACATTATGTAGTATAATCATTTAAACGTTCGTTAATATAACTTGCAGGAGGTCATCTCTATGGAAGAAGATTGGTTGGTTCAGCAGCAGATTGTGGATGTGGCAGTGGATCACTCCCAACGGGAGCTGACGTCCCACGGCAGTTTTTCGTTTCCTTTTGCAGCCTACTATGACATCCTGCACAAAAAGACCCTGGGCTTTGTGAACTGGCATTGGCACAACGAATTGCATTACTGCCTGGTGGTGGAGGGGCCAGTGACCTTTTCAGTGGATCACAGTGAGTACACTCTGGCAGCGGGCAGCGGCATTCTTATCAACGCCCGTCGTCTGCATATGGCAAGATCCCGCCGCCCGGGAAAAGGGGTTTATCTTTGTTTTGACTTCTCTCCCCGGCTGTTGAGCCTATTTAGGGGTTCGCAGCTGGAGAAAAAATACGTAAAGCCGCTGCTAGAGAATCCGGATTTTACAGCTCTGCCCCTGGAGCCAGAAATACCCTGGCAGAAGGCTATCTTGGACAAACTGCGGGTGCTGTATGCTGCCTACCGGGACCAACGCTCGGGCTATGAGCTGTCAGTGGTAAGCCTGCTGCTCCAGTGCTGGTCGCAGCTGGTAGAAAATACCCAAACTCCGGCAGTGCAAAAAACGTCCGTGCAGCGGCACCAGCTGGTAGTACGGGAAATCCTGGATTATATTGCGAAGCATTATAGCGAAAACTTCACCATGGACGATATTGGGGCAGCAGTAAACTACAGCGGGGCGGAATGCTGCCGGATGTTTAAAAGTGCCCTGAACGAAACCATTTACCAGTATTTGAATGTGTACCGGCTGGAACGAGCAGCAGAACTGCTGCGCCAAGGGAACCACAGCATCAGCCAGGTGGCCTATGAAACCGGGTTCTGCTCGGCCAGCTATTTTATCAAGTGCTTCAAAAGTCTGCTGGGGCAGACGCCTTTGCAGTACCGAAAAAACTGGGAACTGGGCGCCAGCAAGGACGGCTGCCCTCAAGAATTGGAAAAAGCGGTATAGGAAGAACAAAAAGAAGACTTACGGGCTCCTAAAGGGGAGTTCGCAAGTCTTCTTTATTTTATGACCTATTTTCCTGAATTTTATTTTTGCAGAAGTTTCTTCACTTCATCAGTGGTAAGAACCCGGCCGCTGCTGACGACTTTTTCATCCACCACCAGGGCGGGGGTGCTCATTACCCCGTAGCTGGCAATCTTGGCAAAATCGGTCACGTGCTCTACCCCATCTTGGATATGCAGGGCGTTCAGGGCTTCTTGGGTATGGTCTGCCAGTTCATGGCATTTGGCGCAGCCGCTGCCCAGAACCTTGATGCGCCCTGATGCGGGGCTAGCTGCCTTAGTTTCAGTCTTTTTTCTGGAAAATAATCCCATGGTATTGCCTCCTCCAATTTCTTTATTTATAAAATCCAGCCGTGCAGGAAGTTGAAGATGTACCCTACGGCGATGATGCCAGTGGTGCAGATGGCGGTAAAGACGCCCAGGAGCTTGGGCTTTACGGCTTTGCGCAAGAGAATCAGGGACGGCACGGACAAGGTGGTAACGCCCATCATGAAACTCAGGACGGCCCCCAGTCTGGCGCCTTTGGACAGCAGGGCTTCAGCGATGGGTATGGTGCCAAAGATGTCCGCATACATGGGGACGCCCACCAGGGTGGACAGGACCACGCCAAAGGGGTTGTCGCTGCCCAGGACGCCGGCCACCAGGTGGGCAGGAATCCAGTTGTGGATCACTGCACCGATGCCCACGCCCACTAGAATATAGGGAAAGACTTTGCGAAAGGTGCCGCTGACCTGTTCCTGTGCGTACTGGAGACGGTCCCGGGTGGTCAAGGCGGGTGCGTCTGCACCGACGCCCAGTTGGGCCTGACGGATAAAGTCTTCCACCTGGTCCTCCAGGTGCAGCCGTTCTATCAGGCTGCCGCCCAGTACGGCCACCACCAATCCCAGACCCACGTAGATTACGGCTACTTTAGGACCAAAGATGCTCATCAGAAGCACCAGACTGCCCAGATCCACCATGGGAGAGGAAATCAGGAAGGAAAAGGTCACGCCCAGAGGCAAGCCTGCGCTGGTAAAGCCCATGAACAATGGAATGGACGAGCAGGAACAAAAGGGTGTGACGGTACCCAAAAGAGCGGCGGCGCAGTTGGCCCAGACACCGTGGAACCGGGTCATGATGTTCCGGCTGCGTTCAGGGGGAAAGAAGCTCTGAATGTAGGAAATACTGAAAATCAGTACGCACAGCAGAAGGGTGATTTTGGTTACATCAAACAGAAAAAACAATAGGCTGCCGCCCAGTCGACTGTCCACCGGAACGCCGGCCTGCACCAAAAGGAGTTTGTACAGCTCCTGGAGCCAAGCCATGCCCAGGACTTGATTTTGCAGAAAAGCCCACATGGTCTACCCCTCCGTGGGTTCAGTGCCGCAAGTACAGCAGGATAACTGGGCAATGAAGGCCTGGAAATTGCGCAGGGTGGCGCAGTTCAGGGAATAGTGCTGCCACTTCCCTTCTTTCCTGGCCTGGACCAAGCCGCATTCGCACAAGATGCGCATATGGTGGGACAGGGTGGGCTGGGTAATGGAAAAGGCTTCCAGCAGCTTGCAGCCGCATTTTTCGCCGTCGGCCAGCATTTGGACAATTTGGAGCCGGTTGCTGTCGGACAGGGCTTTGCAGATTAGTGCTACGTCTATGGAATTCATAATAGTCTCCTTATACAGATTGATGATTATCTATGTGTAGGATACAGCATAGATTGATGAATGTCAATGTGTAATTAGGGCAGCGTAAGGAGCATATACGGACCCGCGTTGGAATTCGTGACCAATTTTAGGCGGAGTTTTTCGGAAGACTTGGTGCATATAAAAAACGAGGTTGTGAAAAAATAAAACTTCTATCGTCGCCTTTGGCGACACTTCCTGAGCGGTTCGCTGTTAGCCAGTCATTTTCGCCTTGCAGGCTCAATTCCTGGGCAGCTATCGCATGGGCCTTATTGACCAAACAGCCACTTGCAGAATTTGTCGGGCTGTTTGGATGCGGCCGCAAAGCGTTGAAGGAGCTGTCAGTCCGCAGGCCTGACTGAGGAAGTTTGTTAAAATGTAGCCGTAAATGTGGGGTTTAAACCTCATCCGTCGCCTTCCGGCGACACCTTCTCCACGCTTGCAGAAGGCTTTCGAACCGCTACTGGTCAGCTACTAACTAATCTATAGCATTAGTATTGGGGAGAAGTGAAACCGCTTGGACATGACCGACCCCTTCAAAGCGTTGCGCTCACATCCAAGAGCATGTCCGTGGTTCAAAATGCTCTTGGTTCATGTGAGCCATGTGATAGCATTCCAAGAAGCGAGCTCAAGGAGCGAAGCTGATTGGCACAATGCGAACCACTAAGGGGCTGTCAGCACGTAGGGCTGACTGAGGAAGTTTTGAGACATAGATACAGCTATACCGAACAATAAAAATGGCTTACGAACTAGTTTGAATTCGCAAGCCATTTTTTCACAGCCGTTTTTGCTGCTGGTTTTCCAGCGTTTGGGAGGACAGGTTATTTGGTATACTGTTCGATGACGTCCAGGAAGACGTTGGCACCGTTTTCCACGTCCTGGTCCGGCGTATATTCTTTGGGGTTATGACTAATACCATTGATGCTGGGGACGAAAATCATGGCGGTAGGACAGATTCTGGCCATCATTTGGGCGTCTTGGCCAGCGCCGGAGGTCATGCGTTTAACGGTAAGGCCGCGTTTTTTGGCTGCGGCTTCGATGGTATTGCAGATTTCTTTATCGAAGGGCACCGGGTCAAAGCAGGTCATGCGGCGGGTGGTAATTTTCACGCCGTCAGTTTGTTCCAGTTCTTTCAGATAGTTAGCCAGGGTGATTTCATCCTGATCCAGTTTGGCTTTATCGGGGTTGCGCAGGTCAACGGTGAAAACAGCCTTGGAGGGAATGACGTTTACGGCGTTGGGGCTGAAGGCAATGGTGCCTACAGTGCACACACCACCGGATTTCTCTACCAGCTGCCGGGCAAAGACGTTGACTTTGGCGGCTGCCAGGCCTGCATCCTTCCGCAGTTTGGTAGGTGTAGTACCGGCATGGTTGGCAGCACCTTCAATGGTGACCTGCTGCCAATGGATACCCTGAAGGTTTTCTACGGCGCCAATGTTGATGCCTTCTACGTCCAGAATGGGTCCTTGTTCAATGTGGAGTTCCACAAAAGCACAGGGGGTAACGAAACCGGGTTCAACGGTGCCGGCATAGCCAATGCGTTTCAGTTCGTCCCCCAGGATGGTGCCGTCAGTGCCTACGGCAGCCAGGGCTTCTTTGGCGCTCATGCCACCGGCGTACACCAAAGATCCCATCATATCCGGGGTATAGCGGACACCTTCTTCGTTGGTGAAGACGCCTACAATCAGGGGGCGTTTGGTCTTTACATTATTTTCTTTCAGGGTACGGATGGCTTCCAGGCCGGAGAGTACGCCCAGGCAGCCGTCATATTGGCCGGCGTTGATGACGGTATCAATATGGGAGCCTACCATAAAGGGCTGCTCTGTTTTGTTTTCGGGGGTTTCCCAAATGCCAAAGATGTTCCCGATGTGGTCCACCACTACTTTCAGGTCCAGTTCCTTCATCAGGGAAACCACATAGTCCCTGCCTGCTTTGTTGGTATCCGAGGCTGCCAGGCGGGTACGCTTGCCTTCCGCATCGATGCCGATCTTGCCCAGGGTGAAAATTGTGTCTAAAAGCCGTTTGCCATTGATATTCATAGTATTTTCCTCCTTGTACTGCAAGCTTGTTTGTTGCCTTTATTATAGGTTTTCGGCGGGGTTAGAGATACCCGGATTTCAGCGAAAAATATCGCTATTTTGCGTTATGCCCTGTACAGGCAGGCGATGGTTTGTTATACTGAAAGCAAGCAGACAGCGAATTAATGCTGTAAAGTACTGCGCAATGGTTCATAAATTATCAAAATATACAGTCTGCAATGCCTTGGAGGTGATCCCATGCAGATTTATGATATCCCTTTGGATGCCGGGCAGCGGGAGATAACGCGGCCGGGTACTCCGGATTTTCCCCTGGCCATCTACTATTCGGTGCTGAGCCAGAATGTGCTTGGCTACACGCCTCTCCACTGGAACGAGGAACTTCAGTTCTGTCTGGTGGTACGGGGTCAGGTATTGTTTTTTGTCAATGAAGAACGGTTTGTACTGAGCAAGGGGGAAGGCCTTTTCATCAACTCGGGCTATCTGCACATGGCCCGGCCGGTGAAGGACCCGGACAGTTCCTACATTTGCCTGGATATTGCGCCCCAGCTGCTCAGCGGTTTTGCCGGCTCGGTGATGGAGCAGAAATACCTGCTGCCTGCGCTGGCCGACCCCACACTGGTTTACCAGGTGCTGCAGCGGCAGGTGCCCTGGGAACGGGAACTGCTGGACCAGATTGAGCAGGTGTATCAGCTCAGCGAGGAAAAGCCCGAAGCCTATGAGCTGCTGATTTTGTCCCGGCTGTACGTTCTGGTGGCGGGGATTTTGGCACACCGGACGGCACGACAGAATGGGCTGCGCCGCACCCACGCCAATGGGGCCATCCAGAAGATGCTCAGCTACATGGCAGCCCACTACGGGGAAAAGGTGACACTGGCGGAGCTGTCGGATTATGCATCCTATACGGAAAGTGAGTGCTGCCGGATTTTCAAGCGCTTCACCGGAGAATCGATTTTCTCCTACCTGCGCAATTTCCGGCTGGAACAAAGCATTCCCCGACTGCTGAATACGGATGAACCCATCAGCGATATTGCCTATGGCTGCGGTTTCAGTTCCACCAGCTACTATATTGATATATTCAAGAAGCAGTTTGGCATCACGCCCCTGCAATACCGGAAAAATCCTCCGGAGGCGCAGCTGGTAACAGTGTCCGGTCACAAGGAAAATCCGGGCAAAGGACCTGGAACCGGCGAGAAAGCCCCCTCCCCTGCCGCAGCTGCCCCTAAGGAGGAGGTATGATTCTCAATACGGGCAGCCGGACTGATATTCCAGCATTCTACAGCAATTGGTTCTACAACCGGCTGGAAGCAGGCTATGTGCTGGCCCGAAATCCCTACAATCCCAGCCAGATTACCCGGTACGAACTGCGGCCGGAGCTGATTGACTGTATTGTGTTCTGCACCAAGAATCCTCGGCCCATGTTTGAGCGCTGGAAGGAGCTAGAAGCGTACAAGACCTTTTGGCACGTGACGCTGACTCCCTATGGCCGGGAAATAGAGCCTCGGCTGCCGGACAAGAAGCAGATTATGCTGAGCTTCCGGGAATTGTCCAAGCGGGTAGGACCGGACTGCATTGGCTGGCGGTATGATCCGATTTTCCTTTTGGGGCGTTACACCCCAGAGTTCCATCTGAAGGCGTTCAAGTTTATGGCAGAGCGTTTCAAGGGGTATACCCACCAGGTGGTAATCAGTTTTATCGACCTATATGAAAAGACCAAGCGGAACTTTCCCCAGGTCCAGGCAGTGCCTGCGGCCCAGCAGCAAGAGCTGACCCGGGCCCTGGCGGCCATTGCCAAGGATAATGGAATGAAGCTGTACCTGTGTCTGGAGTCCCCTGCCCTGGCTGGAGACAATGTGGACACCACTGGCTGTTTGTCCCAGGCAGTGCTGGAGCGAGCCCTGGGCTGCCGGTTAAATGTACCCAAGGGCAAGCCGGCCCGGGAAGGGTGCAATTGTCTTTTGGGTGCCGATATTGGGGCGTACAACACCTGCCCCCATTGCTGCATCTATTGTTATGCCAATTACGACCGGGAAGGCGTGCTGCGAAATTGGAAGCGGCACGACCCCTACTCTGCCCTGCTGATTGGTCACAAGGAGGAAGGGGACCGGGTGCACCAGGCGGAACAGAAAAGCTGGCTGGATACAGAAATCAGTTTGTTTTAAGCAAAGAAATTGGAAAAGGCAGTCCCCCAGTGGAGAATTTGCACTGGGGGGCTGCCTTTTTGCCAGAAAGCTTTCTGAAAATATCTAAACTGCTGTATTTGTATGCTAATTTGTATTCATAAATAAACTTAAATATGGTAAAATTAAGTATTGTCTGTTTTCAAGTCGGTATCCGTAAAAAAGCGGCAGGAACAGGCATTGATTTATCTATATTTTACGGTAGAGGGGAAATGTTGTTATGCCAATTGGAGTTATTATCAATGCGCTGGCGGTGGTCATCGGGGGCCTTTTGGGCAATGTGGCGGGCCAGCGGCTCAGCGACACGTTCAAGGAAAAGCTGACCACGATTTTTGGTGCCTGTGCCATGACCATGGGCATCGGTTCCATGATGAAGATGCAGAATATGCCGGTGGTAATCCTGGCAGTAATTGCCGGAACCATTATTGGCCTGAATATCCGGCTGGACGGAAAAATTACGGCAGGAGCCCGGCAGCTGGAGAAGATGATTACGAAAATTACGGGACCTCGGACCCAGGACAGCGACAGTGACCTGAGCCGCAGCGATTATGAAAGTATGCTGATTACCATGATTGTACTGTTTTGTGCCAGCGGAACGGGCATCTACGGCAGCATGGTATCCGGGATGACCGGGGACCACAGCATTCTCATTGCCAAATCCATTATGGACCTGCCCACGTCCATGCTGTTTGCCTGTGAACTGGGAATTATCGTCAGCTTTATCGCCATTCCCCAGTGCTTGATTTTTCTTTGCCTGTTCTTTATGGCCAACGCCATTTTCCCCTACTGTACACCTACCATGATTGGGGATTTTACCGCCTGCGGCGGAGTGCTGCTACTGGCAACAGGCTTTAGAATGATCAACGTAAAACAGTTCCCCATTGCGGATATGATTCCGGCAATGGTAGTGGTAATGCCCATTTCGGCCTTTTGGACCAGTGTGGTGCTGCAATACGTGAAATAAAAACGAATTAAAAAACGGAACTGTAAAAAAACGGCTTGCGAGCTCAAAAGAGTTCGCAAGCCGTTTTTGATTGTTATGGCCGTATCCAAGGCTCAAAACTTCCTCAGTCAGTCCTGCGGACTGACAGCCCCTCCACGCTTGGATGGGCCGGTCTTAGGCCTATACTGGTCATGTGCAAAACGGGTTTTGAGATGAAATCACGGTATGTAAAGACTAGCATTACCCTTCTCTGTCACTTTGACCAGTAGAGGCATAGAATGCTTCCTGAGTGGTTCGCCGTACCCCGTTCCCCTTCACCCTGCGGGTTCGGCTCACGGACGGCTATCACATAGGTCGCATAATACCAAATGTCCTCGGGGAACTGCATTGACATTTGGATGCGACCGTAAAGCGTGTAGGAAGTGTCGCCGCAGGCGACGATAGAAGTTTCATTTTTTTCATACCCCCGCAAACAAACTTTCCCAGCACAATCGCCAAGTCACGCTGCACCTGCCAAGTCGCCCAAAGGGTTCGTATATTCTAAAAAAGCACCGCACATTTTCGCAGAAAGTGTAGGACGTCCTCAAATTTCATTAGCACCTACAGTTTCTGCCCCGCCTACAGCAGCTTTTCATTTCTAGAGAAATTCTCCCAGCCCAATTATTCGCTGTCTTTCGCAGAAAGTGTAGGATGCACTTGTGCCTTTCGCAGTACTAACTCCAGTTTGCAGAGTGACTCTTTTGGCGGCTTGGCCGCCCATATATTCTTAAAAACACCTCTACACTTTCGTAGAAAGTGTAGGAAGTCATCAATTCCCATTAACAACTACAGTTTCTGCCTTGCCTACAGCAGCTTTTCATTTCTATGGAAAAGTCTACTCTACAGTTATTCACTGAAGTGTGCTACCCAGGTCTTACAGGAATGCAGGACTTTATTGGGGTCATCGGGGGTGCCGATCATGGGATGGTTTTTGTCCAGAGCTCTCAGGCTTTCCATTTCTTCCGGGGTAAGGGCAAAGTCAAAGAGGGCAAAGTTCTCCCGGATGCGCTCTGCGTGGGTGGATTTGGGGATAACAATGACGTCATTTTGGATCAGGTACCGGAGGGCAATCTGGGCGGGGCTTTTATGGTATTTGGCGGCCAGGGCTGCAACAGCAGGCTCGGTGAACATTTCCTTGGCCCGCTGCTGGCCCAGGGGTGCGTAGGCCATATGGGCTACACCGTACTGGTCTTCCCATTTATGGTGCTCCTGGCGCTGGCAGTACAGGTGGGTTTCAATCTGGTTCACGGCGGGGACTACCTTGTTGTAGGAAATCAGGTCCACCAGTCGGTCAGGGTTAAAATTGGAAACGCCAATGGCCCGGATTACGCCAACCTGATACAGTTTTTCCAGATCCTGCCAGGCTTTGTAGTAGTTGGCAAAGGGCCAGTGCAGCAGCACCAGGTCCAGGTAATCGGTGCCCAATTTCTTCAGGGAAGCAGCTACGGAGTCCACGGTGTGTTCGTAGTCTTTGAAACTGATTTTGGTCACCAGGAAAATCTCCTGCCGATTCACCCCGCTTTTGCGGATGGCCTCTCCCACCTGGTCTTCATTTTCGTAAAGGGTAGCGGTATCGATGAGCCGATAGCCGCACTGGAGAGCAGTTTCTACGGAACGGGCACATTCGTCCCCAGCGGTTTGATAAGTGCCAAAGCCCAACAGAGGCATTTCAACGCCATTATTTAATGTACATGTTTTCATTATAATCACCTGTCTTGACATAACACTGAAACTTTTGTAATATAATTTAATCTATATATACTTTATTTTCATACCCGCCCATTCATGCGCTTGGCCAAGGGGACCAAGCTGGGAGATACGGTGGTCCGGAGGTACTTGACATCTAAGCCGTGGGGAGCCAGCCGGTACCGATCCAAGCCATCGGCATCTTTGAAAATTTGGTACAGCAGCACGGCATTTTTCAGGCCGCTTTTTTTCGCCTGGGCAATGCCTTCTGCATCGGGATGGTCATGATAGGCCATTACGAGAGCTGTCCTAGGGTCGTAGTCCAGGTGATGTTCCTGGCAGAATTCTTTATAATGAACTGCTGCCCGTCCACCGTGGCCTACGTCGTAGGAATCATCGTGACGCCGGGTATCATGAAAAATAGCAGCATGGCACAGGGCTTCCCGGTCCTTTTTATCCAGGCCCAGTTTGTGGGCCATAAGCAGGGCAAAGAGAAGCACCCTTTCGGCATGCTCTTTGGTATGTATAACGCTGGTGGTCAGGGCAAAGTCTACATGATCCCACATATATTTTTCCCAAACCGTAAATTCTGGCTCAATGGCGGGCCAGTCTTTCAGATTTCTTACCCATTTTCTATCCATGCAAAATCCACCTTCATTCAAATTCTATTGAATCAACGGTCTTTCCGGTAAAATTTTACCATAGCCGCTGCGTGCTATGCACTTTTTTATTGTACCGCAGGGAATATTCTAGTGCAAGCTTAGGGGGCAGTACCACTAGATATTCTGTATTTCACCATTTTATGTTAACTTAGCACTAACATTTAGGTGTGTCTAATCTTTTAGCACCTTTCAAGTTTTGCATACAAATTAATATATGTTTAATGACTGAATCCCCTTCTCCGGGCTTGTATCAGCGATTTTACTATGCCAAACTTGTTATTATCTCAGATAAAATTTACACAAAAGGTTAAATTGGTGCTAAGATACACATAAGGAATTGGAATCAATACAAGTTCTAAGAAAGAAGGGTTCTTACCATGAAATACTCTACTCGTCTAAGTGATGCAATCCACATTTTAGCCTTTATCGTAATCCACAGAGAACAATTACCTGGCAACATGGGTATGCGCCTTGCCAGCAGCGACATTGCGGCAAGCATTCACACTAACCCATCCTTCGTACGGCAATTGATGATGAAATTGAAACACGGCGGCCTGCTGCTGGGTGAACAAGGGGTTGCCAACCCCAGATTGACCCGTGCTCCCCAAGACATTACCCTGCATGACATTTACAAAGCAGTGGAAGGCGAAAAGCCCCTGCTCCACCTGAACAAGGACATCAATGCAGAATGCCAAGTGGGTACCAAGATTCAGATGGCTCTCCAAGATGCTTACGATGAAGTGCAAAACGCAGCTGAAGCCAAGATGAAAAACATTTCCTTGCAGGATATTTTGGACAGCTACAGTATGTATGCTACCAATTCTGAATCCAAGGAAATGATTTCCTGAGACTGACCCCACCGTAACCAAATAAACTGTACCAATCAGGGAGAAGTTCTTCCCCACCTGCAATTATAGGGCGAAACAGAGCTGGGACAAAATGTCACCCAGCGCGCCATCCAGACCGATAGACTTATCGGCCAAGGCAGGGGGCAGGAAGATTTCTCCCTGATTTATTGCTATGTAAACGGCTTTGTCCTCGTTTTGGGCCAGCTGCATCAGGGGACCTTTCAGCAGCTGATCCTGCCAGCCGATACCCAGCTCTAAGATGACCAGCCGGGTGCCGCTGAAATTGTGGATAAAGCGGCTGAGGCCCAGGGACCCGCTGGTGTTGGGAATAAAGTATTCGTCCCTATTCATATGTACCTGCATAGGAGCGCCGCACCGGGGACACCGAGGCAGCAGTTCCTGGGGCAGGGTACCATCCGGAGAACTGGCGGCCAGCAGCTTGTCCACCAGGGGCGGCGTGGGGTATAATTCCTCATGACAGGCCCGGGAGCACTGCATGGTCAGCCAGTTCCCTTCTATTTCGTCAAGATTCTTGGGGAAAAAGCCGGCTTTTTCCATGTGTCCGTCCCCATTGGTGGTCATAATAAAGTGGTCTTGGTAGCCCACCAGGTCTTTCAGATCCTTCATCAGGGTACTGGGGCTGTACTGGTTGTAGTACAGGTCAATCAAACGGCACCAGAACTGCCACTTGGCCTGCTCATTGGGCCAGGGATAGTTCATACCCTGGGAAAGGTTCCCAATGCCATACTTCTTCTGGAAATCGCCAAAATGGTGCTGAAATTCTTTGTCCGCAGCGTACAGGTGCAGACCTTCTGCTTCGGCAAAGCCGCTGGAGATGCCCACCAATACGCCGTCGGCGTTTTTGATGGCCTGGGCGGCCCTTTGCAGTTTATCCATAGGTTCACCCTCTTTCCAAATTGGGAAAAACATAAAAAAATTTTAACCTGTTACTTCTATTTGGACCTTTCAAAGGTTCGTAATCTGTATGGTCTATTTTATCATCTAAAGAGAGGGAAGGATACCATGTCCCGGGTTTTGGACGAAGCTTTGATCTATGAAATCCTGTCGGTGGTGTCAGAAATTCCGGAGGGACGGGTGGCTACCTATGGACAGATAGCGGCCCTGATTGGCCGGGAGAAAAATGCCCGGCTGGTAGGCAAAGTGCTATCCCGGGCAGAGTACTACGGCCATTATCCCTGCCACCGGGTGGTCAATGCAGCAGGACGCACGGCTCCCCATTTTACCGAGCAGCGCTCGCGGCTGGAAGCAGAAGGCGTGGAGTTCAAAAGCAACGGCTGCGTGGATATGAAGCGTTTTCGTTGGGACGAATAGGAATTTACATAACTCTGTGAAACAACGCTCTAAACGCAAATTTGGGGCTGTGGAAAGGTGTTTTTGTGTACCGCTCAGAGTTCCATGGGTTTTTATGTTTGTTATGCGCTGAATGGATAGCAAAATTGGCAGCTGAGAAATGTACTCTCCCCTGCTCTATCTGGAAGTACACAGGAAGAAAGTGAAATAAGGAGCTGTCAGCCTATAGTGCTGACTGAGGAAGTTCCGAGGTTCGAATATTACTACACAAACAACGTTAAGAACGGCTTGCGAACTCAAACAAGTTCGCAAGTCGTTTTTCACACTCCCTTGTTTTATTATCGTCAGCTTGAGAGTCTTGACTGTGGTGCCAAAAGCTTCTCAGAAGGCGTAAGGGGAACAGAAGAATGCAAAATTTGTTGTAAAGTTATGTATACATTTTTCGTATACGGATTAACAAATGGTGTGTTTTTAGGGCTCTCGAAGTGAAAAAGCAAAGGATTTAATATGTGTCAAATATGTGAATTAACTGGTTTTGAGAAAAACTTAGGCAGGTCATTGCAAATCGATATGTAGATGAAAATGGACAAATTGGGGAACAAACCAGCAATTTAAGTTATCGAATTTTTGTAATTACAAGATTATTTACTGGAAATTTTGTAAATTAATATAAAACTTCTATAGAATGGATATTTTATACGTTGTATATGGCTGAAGGTTAATTTTTGCTTTTTGTCGTGAATTTAACAAGCATTTGTTAAATTCACATTTAGGTATAGTACGTGAATGGAAGCGGTCAAAATAGTTTACCGTATAATGCCGGACCAAGCTGCAAACGCTGGCCGGGTGCCAGGCTTCGCCCCTGCTGCGTTCTTTGGCCCCACAGGCAGAGATGCAGCAGCCGCTTTTTTGCATAAATTTAACGGGAAGTGCACCAGGCACTTCCCGTTTCGCTTTTTATATACTGGCTCCTACTCTCTTTGGAGTCTGTAGTATTTTTTCTTGCCTTTGCGCAGGAGGACGCTGTCTTTGCCGGCAAAGAGCTCAGGGGTAACCTGGGTTTCTACGTCGGTAATTTTCACGTCGTCAATGCTCAGACCGTTTTGCTGCATCAGCCGGCGGCCTTCACTCTTGGTGGCGATGACTTTGCGTTCTGCCAAAAGGTCCAGGAGTTTGGTGCCCAGGAGGTCATCGGTAACGGTGATGGTGGGTACGTTGTCCATATTGCCGCCGTTGCTGAACAGGGCTTCTGCAGCACTCTTGGCTTTCTTGGCTTCTTCTTCACCGTGGACCAGTTTGGTCACTTCGTAGGCCAGGACCACTTTGGCTTCGTTAATGGCGGAGCCTTCCAGGTGGCTCAGGCGGCGTACTTCGTCCATGGGCAGGAAGGTAAGCAGGCTCAGGCACTTCTCTACATCGGCGTCGTCGATGTTTCTCCAGTATTGGTAGAAATCGTAGGGGGAGAATTTCTCCGGATCCAACCATACGGCGCCGCCTACGGTCTTACCCATTTTCTGGCCCTGGCTGTTGGTCAGCAGGGTGTTGGTCATGCAGTAGGCCGGCTGACGGTCCTTCCGGCGGATCAGTTCCACGCCGGCAATCATGTTGGACCATTGGTCGTCGCCGCCCAGTTCCATGACACAGTTATATTTCTTGTGCAGGGTATAGAAGTCATAGGCCTGCATAATCATGTAGTTCATTTCAAAGAAGGACAGTCCGGTGTCGCTGGCCAGTCTGTTCTTGTAGCAGTCAGCTGCCAGCATACGGTTTACGGAGAAATGGACGCCCACGGAACGCAGCATATCCACGTAGTTTAACTTCAGCAGCCAGTCGGCATTATTGGCCACAATGGCTTTACCGTCGGACAGGTCAATAAACCGGACAATTTGCTTTTTGAAACATTCAATGTTGTGCTGAATGAATTCGGGGGTCAGCATCTTACGCATTTCGTTCTTGCCGCTGGGGTCCCCTACCATTCCGGTACCGCCGCCCAACAGGACGATGGGACGATGGCCAGCCCGCTGCATATGTGCCATTACCATCAAGGCAATAAAATGACCTACGTGCAGGCTATCTGCGGTGGGGTCAAGACCAATATAGAATGTGATTTTTTCCTTTTCCAGCAGTTCCCGGATTTCATCTTCATGGGACATCTGTTTCAGATATCCCCGTTCCTTCAATACGTCTAAAACGCTCACCAAACTTCCTCCTTATTGTTTCGCGCCAATTGCGCTTGGTAATTATTTTCCCTGAGGAGGGATTTCAGAGGTGCAGTGCGGGCAGCGGGTTGCTGCGGGATCCACTGGCATCTTGCAGAAAGGACACAGGGTTTCGGGTGCCTTGGGTGTTTCTTTCTTGAATTTGTTCAGTACAGAGATCAGGCAGAAAATAACGAAAGCCATAATGACAAAGTCGATGACGTTGGTCAGGAATTTGCCATAGGCGATAACCGGCAGTTTGGCTGCAGTTGCTTCGGCCAAGGTGTCCACTTTCTTGCTGGACAGATTAATAAAAAGATTGCTGAAATCCACCCCGCCAATCAACATACCCAAAGGAGGCATAATGATATCAGAAACGGCAGAAGCCACAATCTTACCGAAAGCGCCGCCGATGATAACGCCGACTGCCATGTCAACTACGTTGCCTCTTAATGCAAATGCTTTAAACTCTTTTAAAAATTCTCCCATTGTATCCCTTCTTTCTCAATTTTCCATGGCAATTCACGGAGTTATAACAAATTAATATCTGTTATTTACCTGTTATTATACTATACATTTTTTCCGTTCTCAAGCCTGGAAAACCAAAAAGTGTAAAAGGGCTATGTATAAATTCCTCAGGTTAGTAAAAGGCCTCCCCGCCGGACAAATCCGGCTGGGGAGGTCAGGTTTGCCTATGGTTATTTCTTAGGCGGCAGGATTTCCAGCCAGTAATTGTCCGGGTCCGTAATAAAATAAATTCCCATAGCCGGGTTTTCGAAGCAGATGCACCCCATTTTCTCATGCTTGGCATGGGCAGCGGCAAAATCATCGGTTTCAAAAGCCAGGTGGAATTCGTTATCTCCCAGATTATAGGGCTCTTTCCGGTCTTTGAGCCAGGTGAGTTCCAGCAGGTGGCTGGTAGTATGGTCACCCAGATAAACGATGGTGAAATCCGGGGCTTCAATCCGCCGGGCTTCTTCCAGGCCCAGGGCTTCCTTATAGAAGGCCAGGCTCTTTTGCAAATCCAGCACATTCAGATTGTTATGCACAAATTTAAAGTTCATGTTACACCTCATTTTCCGTATTCATCGCTGCCTTTTTAGCGGCCAGGCTTTGTTTCCGCTTGGAAGCCAGGGAGAAGCAGGAGCCCAACAGAATCAGACCGATGCCCACCTGCATATTCAGGGTGATGGGTTCACCGATGAACAGCCAGGCCATAAAAGAGGTCAGAATGGGTTTAATGTAGAAGGCCAGGGAGGCCGTAGCCGGGTTGGTATATTCCATGGCCAGGAAATAGCTGGCGTAGCCTACACCGGTTACCATCACGGCAATATAGGCCAGGGGCGGAATATGGGCCCAGGTCAGGCCTGCAATAATGGGAATGTGGGTAAAGACCTTCAGGCCGGTATCCAGCAGCAAATCCCGCACTGCGGGCAATTCCGTCAGGTAAATCAGCACAAACATTTCCAGGCTGCCGCACAGGAAACTGAAGCTGGTCATGGCAATGCCGCCAAACCGCTGGCTCTTTTTCCGGCCGGCAATACCATACAAAGCAAAAAATACGGCAGAAAGCAGAATCAGGATAATGCTCAGTTCGTTGCCTGCCAGGTTGGTAGGATCAGCAATGCAGACAATCCCGGCAAAACTGGCAATCAGGGACAACACGGTAAGCTTGTCAATGGGCTCTCCCAGCAGAAAGTAGGCAAACAGCACCACAAATACCGGGTTGCAGCTGAAAATAACGCCGGCAACGGAAGCTTTGCCATAGACCACGGCCAATTGGTAGAGGATCATGCTGACCACAACACCCAAGAAGCCGGTAAAGCAGAAAAAGCCCATATCCTGCTTATTCAGGGTCACATTGCGTTTTTTCAGGGCCTTCAGGGCCATGGGCAAAAGCACCAAGCCGCCAATCAGGAAGCGTAAGAAGGTGATCTGCACAGGATGGAATACTCCGGCATAGAATTTCAGAACCGTTTCCATGGTTCCAAACAATACGGCCGTTACCAATACGAAAAAATATCCCTTATTCACTTGTTAGATTCCCCTCTATTTGTATTGGCTGGGATTATTCTTCTCCAAGAATGCGGACTTCGGGCTCCAGCCATACGCCGCTGACCGCAAACACTTTCTCCCGGATCTGGGCCATCAGCTCCAAAATTTCGGAAGCGGTAGCGTGACCACAGTTGATCACAAATCCAGTATGTTTTTCAGACACTTGTGCGTCCCCTACCCGGTAGCCCCGGAGACCGGCCTGATCAATCAGGGCGGCGGCAAAGTGGCCCGGAGGACGCTTGAAGGTGCTTCCCGCACTGGGGAAGTTCAGAGGCTGCTTGGTCAGGCGCTTCTGGGTAAAAGTATCCATGGCGGCGCAGATTTCCGGGGTATTGCCCGGCTTCAGCGCCAATTCGGCTTCCAACAGCATATCGCCGCTGTCCTGGAGGGCCGTATGACGATAGCTGAAGGCCAATTCTTCGTGGGACAGGGTCTTCAGATTACCAGCCGCATCAATAACGGTGGCAGAAGTCACCAGCTCCCCGATTTCTCCGCCGTAGGCACCTGCGTTCATCACCACAGCACCGCCCAGAGAGCCGGGAATGCCAATGGCAAATTCCAAACCGCTGAGACCATATTCTGCAGCTCGGGCAGCCAGGGTGCTTAAAGAAACCCCTGCCTGGCAGCGGATGGTGTTGGAAGAATCCACCCGGGACAGTTCCCGAAGGCTATTGCCCAATTTAATGACCACGCCGCGAATGCCTTTATCCCGCACCAGCAGGTTGGACCCGTTGCCCATCACTACCAGGGGCAGGGCTTCGGCCTGGATGGCCTTCAGCAGCTCCGGCAGGCCATCAATGGTATCGGGGGTAATGAGTACGTCCGCCGGTCCGCCCACCCGAAAGGAGGTGTGCCGGGCCATAGGAGCATTCAATTGATACTTCCCCGGAAAATTTCTTTCCAAGTAGGAAAGGAAAGGCTGCATTCCCATTATTCAACAGCTTCCTTAATGGTGTCGCCCAGAGTTTTGGACAAATCGCCAATCATCATTTGAAAACGGATGTAGTTTTGGATGTATTCGCTGGCTACAGGATTGAGCTGCAACACGCCGTACAGCTTCTGCATCTTTTCGATTTGTTCTTTTGGGGGTTCTTTGCCTTGGTATTGGAGCAGTTCAATTTCAGATTTTTGTTTCAGAAAGTCTTTTACCAAGGGTTCGGCACTGCTGTCACCCTTCAGTTTGGCTTTCACGTCCTGCATCATTTTGTACTCGTGGGATTCTTTGATGGCTTTGCAAAGGTTATTCATTTCATCATATACGTTCATAGGGTCTTCCTCCTAATATATAGTAGATATTCTGTTTGTATTGTACCATACACCGCACAAACAGCCAAATTATTATAGCACGTCTGTATTTTTATTGCACCTGTACATTGAGAATTTGATAGCGGCTGCCGGCATCGTAGTCAAAATGCCACCATTCCATATCGCTGCCGGTAAAGCCGGCCAGGGTCATCTGCTGCCGCAAAAGATCCCGGAGCCAGCGCTGCTTTTGGGTGCCGCCGGGGAACTGGGCGTATTGGGCCGGGGAGAGCTCGTCAAAGTCGGAAATCATCGGTACTTCCGCGCCAGAGCTCAGGTCGTACAGGCTCACGTCCACCGAACGGCCGGAATTGTGGGAATAGCCTTCTTCGGCCTTGGGCAGCATGGCGGCATTTTTGGTGCCAAGAGCAAGGGTGGCGGTCTTAAAGTCGCTCCAGGAGCGGTAGGCTTCCCAGATAACCAAGCCATAGCCGTAGGGTTTCAGGGCCGTCTGCACCCGTCCCAGGGCCTGGGCTGCATTCCGGTCCAAATAGGCATGGGTGCTGGTGACCAGCGGCGTACCAAACAGGTTGTTGTCCGTGGTATAGCGCAGGTCGTACTGCAGACCGGGAACTACGGAGCTCAGCTCCACCAGGTCAGCGGTCTTGTCGTAGGGCAGGTTGGGCGGCGCAGCCTTTTGGGCTTCCTGCCGCAGCTGGTCCATAGGGGCCGCTGGGGTAATCCGGATGGGCTTGCCGTTTTCACCGCCGGCAAAGTACCGGGTGTAGCTTCTTTGGCCAATGACCAGGCTGATGCCCTGCCCCCGGGAGTCCCGGTCAAAGCGTATGTCGTTTTCCGCATCGGTATTGGGCCCCACTTCCCGCAGGGCATAGGAATCGTAATGGTTCTTGGTCAGGGCAAATTCGTTGCTTTGGGTGAAGTCCTTATCTCCCTGCTGGAACCGATACAGGATTTCCAGGTGGCCGTCCCGCTCCCGTACCGCCAGAGATTCCCCGCCTGAACGGTAGAAGCCAATCAGGGCGGCTTCATCCTGGGGCAGTTCTTCCGGCTGCCAGACGGCAGCCAGGGCGGTGCAGGAAAGGCTCAGGCTAAGGCACAGGGCCCCAGCCAGGGCAGTGAGTTTCGTATGCTTCATGGAGATTCCTCCTTTACTTCTCGATGGTATCGTCGTCCGGCAGAGGGTGAACATTTTCCACCACTTCTGCCTCCCGGGTGGTGCCGGGCTGGGGCGCATGCTGGTCACAGGGCGGGAAAGTAATGACAAAGCTGGTTCCCTTCCCCACCTGGCTTTGGACTTGGACCTTGGCCTTGTGGATCCGGATGATTTCCCGGCCGATGGCAAGGCCCAGGCCGGTACCCGAAATATGCCGGGAATGGGATTTGTCCGCCTTGTAGAACCGTTCCCAAATGTAGGGAATGTCCTCCTCGGGGATGCCATAGCCCTGATCGCTGACAGTGAGCTCGGTGCTTTGGTCCGGATTTTGGGTGACCTTGAAGGTAATCACCGAGCTGTCCGGAGAGTACTTCATGGCGTTGTCCCCCAGGATCATCACCAGCTGGTACAGCCGGTCTCCGTTGCCATAGACGTACAGGCTGTCGTCCAGGTACCGGTCCAGGCGGATGTCCCGCTGATGGGCTCGGCCTTCCAGCATATTTACCACGGCTTCCACTACCTGGGCCAAGGGAATGGGTTCCATTTCTTCCCCTTCTCCCTTCTGCAGCCGGCTGATATCCAGCAGTTCGTTAATCAGCCGCTCCAGGCGCAGGGTTTCATCGTTGATCAGCTTGCGGTATTTTTTGATGTCTTCGGGATCCGTAATGGTTCCGTCAGAAATGGCTTCATTATAGCCTTGGATAATGGTAATGGGAGTCCGAAGCTCGTGGGATACGTTAGCCACAAAGTCCCGGCGCATCTTTTCCATTTTTTTCGTTTTCAGTACGAACTGTTCCAGGTCCCGGCTCAGAGAGTTCAGGGAGCGGCCCAGGTCAGCAATTTCGTCGTCCCCGTCTACAATGACCTTCAGGGAATAATCCCCAGAAGCTATGGCCTTGGCGCTGTTTTTCATGGAAATCAGGGGCTGGACCATGCGTTTGGTCAGGCTGCGGACGATAACCATGCTGATAATCAGGGCGATAATCCCCACGCCAATGGTGTACAGGTAAATATCCTTTAGAACCTTATTCAGGCCCCCAATGGGAGAGGCCAAGAGAATGGCGCCGGTCTGAAGGCCGTGGGAATCGGTAAGGGGCAAACCCACCATCAGCACCTGTTCCTTATAATAGGGGTGGAAAATCCGGGCGTTCACCCGGTCACCATGGTATACCTGGGTGATGATGTCCTTCACCTGGTCGCTTAGGGGCCCGCCGTCCCGGAGCTGCTGGTCGATGGCGGTAATGGACTTCTGCCATTTTTCCCGGCGCTTGGCTTCCCGCTCCAGGTTGGAGGGAGAGGCTGCTTCGCCATCTTCGGACGAAGATTCGGAGGCACCAATGAGCTCGTACTGGGTATTGAACAACCAGATCCGGGCACCAATCAGCTGGTCCATAGAGGTCAGGTACTGGCGCAGGTTGGTCTTGTCCATGTCCATGGCATTGAAATACCGGACCATCATGGCCACCTGGCTGCCCTTGTCGTTCAGTTCGGCTTCCTTGGCCCTGAAGAAATAGTCGGTAATCAGATAAGACAGGCCAATGGAAATGCCCACGATAATAACCACAATAAGGCCCATGTAACTGTACATGAGCCTGGTTGATAATGACTTTTTCACTTTTTGACCTCGAACTTGTAGCCAACGCCCCAAACGGTCATGATATCCCAGCTAGAATCCGAAGGAATATCCAGTTTGTGACGCACCCGTTTGATATGGGTGTCTACGGTACGGGTATCGCCATAGTAGGTGTAGCCCCAAATCTTTTCCAGGAGCTGGTTCCGGGAGAACACGATGCCGGGGTTGGAGGCCAGGCACCACAGCAGTTCCATTTCCTTGGCGGTGAAGGTAATTTCCCGACCGAAAGCAACGACTCTGTATTCACTCAAGTTGATCATCAGGTTGGGATACTCCAGGACCTGCTTGTTGGAGCTGGAGATGGACTGGCTGGTACGCCGCAGCACAGCCTTGACCCGAGCCACCACCTCACGGGTATTGAAGGGTTTGGAGATGTAATCGTCCGCACCAATTTCCAGACCCAGGATGCGGTCATCGTCGGAATCTTTGGCGGTGAGCATGATAATAGGCACATCAGAAATCTTCCGGACCTGTTTGCATACTTCCAGGCCGTCCAGCACGGGCATCATAATATCCAGCAGGATAATGTCGGGTTTACCGGCCTGTATTTGCACCAGAGCTTCTGCTCCATCTGCTGCTTCAATGACTTTAAAGCCTTCTTTTTTGAAATACAGGCTCAAAATCTCACGAATCTGAGCCTCATCATCGGCAATCAATACGGTTTGTTGTCTTTCCATAGTTAATACCCCTCTGTTCTGGCAGAAAACTGCCGGATTGATGGGCCGCCTTTTACGGCTGTCCAAGGGCCCTAAAGGAAAACCTCAGGGCGGAACATTCCCCTTATTATACCTGTTTTTAGCAAAAAGGGACGTGTTTTTTAGAAAAATACTTTAGATTTTTTTGCGCATCCACTGATGAGGTACGCCTTCCTCGTCTTCAACGGGCCCGTACTCCTGGTAACCCAGGGTATGGTAAAAATGCTGGGCCCGGCATTGGGCGTGGAGAATCACGGACTGACCGCCCAGGGCAGCAACGGCCTTTTCGCTTTCTTCCACTACGACAGAGCCTAATCCGGTTCCCCGGCGGCTTTTGTCCACACAGATGCGGCCCAGAATATACTTCTGAGGTGCGTCTCCAGGAAAGAAGCGGCTGCAGGCCACAGGCTGGTCTCCGTCAAAAAGCACTCCATGGGTGCAGGTCTTGTCTACATCATCGAATTCCACCTGAAAGCCCTGTTCTTTGACGAAAACGGCTTCCCGCAGGGCCTTGGCCTCTGGAGGAAGGAAAGCATAGGTTTTAAATTCCATATGGGTAAGTCTCTCCTTTGCGAATGGGCAGCGTGCTAAACAGCACTCCCGTAGTAATTATTCGAGCTAATAGATGGGATTCCTTTTCCTGCTGGAGCAAAATTTTTTATACAAAATACATTTTGCATAGGATACTGCAAAAAGATGAAAATTGTGTGAAGATATGGGAAAAAGTTTTCAGCTTTGGAAACTGCTTGTGAAACTCCGTCAGTCAACAGCTGGAAAAAAGTTGGTTGAACCTCCTCAGTCAGCCCCGCAACGCTTTGCGGTCGCATCCAAATATCCTTACAAGTTGACCAGGGATATTTGGAACATGCGACCCATGTGATAGCAGCCCAAGAAGCAAGCCCGTAGGGCGCAGCTGATTGGAGAGCGGCGAACCACTAAGGAGACCAATAAGCAAAAAGTAAAAAGGCATCAGATCAGCAGAGCTGCTTTACCTCTGCCAATCTGATGCCCGCATTCCTTGTGCCTATTTTTTCTGCCTCAGCCGTAAATATTCCTTCTTCAGGGCTGCAAAGGTTTCATCGCTGATATCATGTTCGATTTTACAGGCATCTTCTTCTGCGTGGTCCTGGGATACCCCCAGGGACACCAGAATGTGGGTCAGGACCTGATGCCTTTCGTAAATTCTCTCGGCAATATCACGTCCAGCTTCCGTCAAATTGATAAAGCCGGATTCATCCACCGTAACCAGACCTTCTTGACGAAATTTTTTCATAGCAATGCTGATGGTAGGTTTGGAATAGCCCATTTCGTTGGCCACGTCAATGGAGCGCACCAATCCCAGGCGATTCTTCAGTACAAGGATGGTTTCCAGATACATTTCTGCTGCTTCATGTACTTCCATGGTTTCACCTAATTTCTTGTCAAGAATTGCACATAGATAATCTTCTATGCATTACCAATATTATAGCCTATTTATCCACGGGACGCAAACCTGCGTTCATAAACATTCTATAAACAATGGAAAATAAAGGAAAAAGCAGTGTTTGTTCAGGGATTTATGATCAATCTCATGAATAAACACTGCTTTGTGTTCTTTTAGAGGACTCGGCAGGCTCCGATATAGCGGGCACCGAAATACCCGGAAAATACATTGGACACTGTCACGCCCGTACTGCTTCCGGCTTGGAGCATTTGTCCGTTGCCAATATAAATGCCGCAGTGGGAAGGCCCCGGTTCGTAGGTCTCAAAGAAGACCAGGTCGCCCGGCTGCAGGTTGCTGGCAGAAACTTTCGGATAGCTGTAGTACTGTGCATCAGCCGTTCTGGGGATATCCACCCCGATTTGGCGGAACACGTACTGGGTGTACCCGGAGCAGTCAAACCCCCAAGGGGTCGTACCACCGAATACATAGGGTACGCCAACGTAATCATAGGCGGTGGAAATCAAAGACCGCACCATGCCCGTATTGGCACCATACCCATAACCATAGCCCCGGCTGACACCGTAGTCAGACCGTCTGGAGGGCATCCGTTTTCCCATCAGCTTGGAGTAGGTGTAATCGCCTACCACCCCGTCAGCTTCCAAACCCATGCTGGCCTGGTATTTTTTAACGGCGGCTGCCGTATCGGCCCCATACACCCCGTCGGGAATACCATTATAATAGCCCAGGTCGGAAAGCTCGTTCTGAATCTCGGCTACATCAGGTCCTGATGTACCCACATTGTAACTGGCAAAAACGCTTTGCGCCGGTAATGCCACGGCCATTGTTGTGGCTGCGAGCATCACTCCCAGCATCATCCTCCTAAAAATGATAAACACATCCTCTCGATTCGCCTACGAGGTTAGCTGCCGGGTGCGGGTCGAGATACCCTATTCCGAAGAAATTAACCCCACTTTGGTTCCCCCGCTCGTATCACTACGATTCGGCGTTTTGTATATTCTGTTGTTTTCACCGAACTCCATTATAGCAATTCTGCCGTGGACTGTCTATTCTTTGTCCTTATTTTTCACTAGATGTTCACGAACTATATATAGAGGTCTTTGTTTAACTTCATCAAAAATGCGTCCCACGTATTCCCCTACAATGCCGATGCCCAGGAGCTCTGTACCACCTAAAAAGAACTCTGCAGCGGCCAGTGTGGTCCATCCAGGGACAGCGTCTTGAATAATGTATTTTACGTACAATACGTGTAACAAAAGTAACAGCGAACCCAGGCCAAAAATCAATCCCGCATATAGTGCCCACCGTAGAGGGACACGGGAGAAACCAGTGATACCATCTAGGGCAAAGCGGAGCATTTTTCGCAGATTAAATTTGGAATGTCCTGCAAACCGGGGCGGTGCCACAAAATCAATGGTGGTGACCTTAAAGCCCAGGTTATTGACCATGCCCCGAATAAAACGGGCCCTCTCCCGGTAGAGCCGGAAGGCCTGTACGGCCTTTTTGTCCATCAGGCGGAAGTCGGAGCCGCCGGGGGTAATACGGACTTCGGACATGGTATTGATGAGTTTGTAGTACATCTTAGAGGTAAACCGCTTAAAAAAGCTGGCGTCTTCGGTGGTGAGGCGTACGGTCTGGACAATTTCCCAGCCTTCTTCCCATAGCTTCAGAAGCTGGGGAATCATTTCCGGCGGGTGCTGCAGATCTCCGTCCATAGAAATCACCGCATCTCCGGAGGCATGGTCCAGGCCGCAGGTAAGAGCCAGCTGGTGGCCAAAGTTCCGGGCAAACAGGTAGGCTTGGACATGGGAGTCCTTGTCCACCAGTTCCTGGAGCAAAATGGGGCTCCGGTCTGAGGAACCATCGTCAATGAACAAAAGCTCGTAGTCATAAGGAAAAGGCGCCATTACTTTCGTAATGCGCCTGTAGAATTCCCCGATATTCTCTTGTTCGTTAAAGACCGGAACTACAAAGGAAACCTTCTTCATTCTTGTCTTTCTCCTTTAGAATACCTTGTGCAGCTGCCGTTGGCAGCCGCGTTATTGCAAATTATAAAGTTCTCAGGGTCTGTTCAAAGACTTCCTTGGGCTGTACGCCAACAAAGCGCTGCACCGTTTGGCCGCCTTTAAAGACGATGACGGTAGGAATGGCGGAAACGCCAAATTCCTGGGCCACTTCCGGCACCTGATCCACGTCCAGTTTGGCAACCTGGACCTCAGGATAGTCGTTGGCCAATTCTTCGATTACAGGAGCCAGCATCCGGCAAGGACCGCACCAGGTAGCCCAAAAGTCCACCATCACGGGTTTCTCGCTTTTTTGGATCAGCACATCAAAACCAGCTTTATCACCAATATGCAGTAATTCCATGGTTATAACCTCCTTAAAATAGGATGTGAGTGCTCACTAAGCCGAGTTCTGTATGTGATAATCATTTATCTAGTCCTGCAGTTGCCTGCAGGCTCAAGCGACACACCCGGAAGGATCAGCGGGCCGCTTCATCCCTTCCCTATTTGGTCTTGCTCCGAATGGGGTTTACCAAGCCAGCCAATCACTTGACTGCTGGTGCGCTCTTACCGCACCGTTTCATCCTTACCGGCAAGCCGGCGGTTTGTTTTCTGTGGCACTTTCCTTAGGGTCGCCCCCACTGGACGTTATCCAGCATTCTGCCCTGCGGAGCTCGGACTTTCCTCATCAGCTGTTACGCTGCCGCGATTATCTTTCACACTCACATTAGAACACTGTACCATAGGTACCGATTTCCGTCAAGCTTTGTACAGATACCGCTGTAACATTTTGTCGAACTCCCAGCTGTCCGGGCGTTCTTTTTGGTGAAATTGATTCATTACAGAATCCACTTCGTCTGCGTAGTGAACAATGAAGGCTTCCTTGGTGGCGCAGGGCACCGGGGAACCTTTTTCCTGATCTCCATGGTGGGAAAGCAGAATGTGGAGCAGCTTCTGGCGCAGCTCCGGGCTGATTTCCGGAATCTTCCGGGCGGCCCGGTCCACGGCCATGGCGCCAATGGAGATGTGCCCCATCAGGCGGCCTTCGGTGGTGTACGGGAAGCCAATTTCCCCAGAGATTTCCCGGATTTTGCCCACGTCGTGGAGCAGGGCTCCGGCAATAATCAGGTCCATATCCACGTCCCCAATGGTGCTGCCCATGGCGGCAGCCAGTTTGGTCATGGAAACCGTGTGGTGCAGCAGACCGCCCACATAGGCGTGGTGCAGCCGGGTACCGGCTGGGTTGCGCAGGAAACGGGTCAGGGTATCCCCGGAAAGAATGGTGTGCACCAGTTTTTCCAGGCCCGGGTGCTGAATCCGTCGCATCCAGGTCTTTAGCTCCAGGGTGAGCTGGTCCAGGTCGATATTCCCGCTGGGCAGCAGCACGGACAGGTCCATATCGGGGCTCACGGAGGCTACCTCGTGGACGATGACCTGAAGACCCATCTGGTTGGAATATTTGTTGATATCCACCTTCCCTGAGATTTGGCAGGGGGACGGAGCGGTCAGACTCCGCAGCCGGCTGATGGGACCGGCTTCAAAACAGATAAAGGGAACAGAGCCGCTGTTGTCTTCCAGCACGCCCTTGGCATAGGCCTTGCCATTGGAGGAAGTGCCAATCTTTTGCAGGCGGACCAGACAAGGCTGTTCCATGGCATTTCCCAATTGCAGATCCTTAATCATGGGCGCACCCCTTACACGTTCTGAAGCAGCCGGTCTTCGTGAGCCCGGATGACTTCAAAATGGCGGTCGTTTTCAGCGCCCCAGGCTTTCAGCCGTTCTTCCAGGGC
Source organism: Acidaminococcus sp. AM05-11 (assembly GCF_003472805.1). NCBI lineage: Bacteria > Bacillati > Bacillota > Negativicutes > Acidaminococcales > Acidaminococcaceae > Acidaminococcus > Acidaminococcus sp. AM05-11. Next base: position 51,116 of record NZ_QRMX01000002.1, read on the forward strand.
ATCGATTACGGGCATTTCCGTCAGCTGGTGGGTGCCGTCGACAATGTTCAGGCCCAGGTTTACAGCCTTTTGGGCCACGTGGTACTTCACATCGCCGGTAACCAGGGTATCAGCGCCGGCTGCCAGGGCATCTTCCATGAAGTCACTGCCGCTGCCGCCTACTACGGCTACCTTGAAGACGGGTTCGTCCCCACCGGCAAAGGTCAGGTGCTCGGCACCCAGGTTGTCCCGCACCAGGGCGACAAAGTCAGCCAGTTCCATAGGCTGGGGCAGCACGCCGATCCGGGCCAGGCCCTGTTCGGGGCAGTCCTTGCGGGGAATTTCCTGGACATCTTCCAGGCCCAGCTTGGCAGCCAGCACGTCGTTAACCCCGCCTTTGGCTGCATCCAGGTTGGTATGGGCAGCGTATACAGCGATATCGTGTTTAATCAGTTCGTACAGTACTTCCATTTTGGTGTCCGTAACCGCCAAGGTTTTGGGCAGATGGAAGTAGAAGGGATGGTGGGTGATAATCAGGTCCACTTCTTCTTCAATGGCTTGTTCGGCCACTTCGGGCATCAGGTCCAGGGCAACCAGAATCTTGTGCACAGGGGCAGGCAGGTGACCCAAGAGCAGGCCAGGGTTATCCCAGCTTTCGGCATAATGGACCGGTGCCAATTCGTTCATGAGAATACAAATGTCAGTTACCGTTGTTTCCACGTAAAATCTCCTCCAATTGTTTTGCTGTTTCTTGATATTCCCGGTATTGGGGCGTATGGATGGCCCGAGGGCTTTTTTCCATGCTGGCAAGCAGCTTGAGATACTTGTCCTGCAGCTGGGTCACAAAGGGCTCCAGCAGGGGATGGTGCTGGTCAACCAGGTCCTGACCCACCAGATAGCAGGTGCCGGGATACTTCCAGCCGGGCTGGGGTTTCAGTACCAGAATCTCGTACAGACGCTCCCCTTCCTGGGCCAGGTCTTCGTGCGCTATGGCCCAGCCATGCTGCTCGCACCAGTGCCGCAAAAGGGCGCTGTCGCTCATGGGCTGGAGTACCAGAGCCTGGCAGCTGGGATGCTGCCACACCTGGGGGGACTCGTCCAAAATCTGGACCATGGTCCCCGCCCCCATGCCGCAGATGGCAAACACCTGGCACTCCCCAGGCTGCACCACAGTGAGGCCGGAGCCCAGGCGAACGTCAAGCTTGCCAGTGAAGCCAAAGCTATGGACGGTTTTCCGGGCAGCCTCGCAGGGCCCGGGCACCACGTCCCCGGCCACGGCTTTTTCAATTTTGCACTGCTGGAGCAGAAGCACCGGCAGGTAGGCATGATCCGTACCAATGTCGGCAAAGCTGCTGCAGGGCGGGATATTGCGGGCGACTGTTTCCAGCCGTGCACCAAAATGCATAGGGTTCTCCTTTTCCTGGCTAGGCCAGGGGTATCTCTTCCAGGTATTTCCGGGTATCGTCCAGGCTGGTTACGTCCCGCCAGCCAAAGACCCGGAGTTTCTTGCACAGGGAAAAAGCTTTGGGGTGGCTTTTAATCAGGGCTTTGGCACCCCGCACCATTTCCCGGCCGGTAAAACTGACCGTATAGCCCTTGAGGGCTTCATCTAGCAAATGGTTGTCCGGCCAATGTTCTCTCAGGCAGCTGTGGACGAACAGAATCAGGTCCAGCACCCGGGGGTCTGCTTCGATGAAGCGCTTTTCATTTTCCCAATCCAGAAAGGTAATGGTATCCGTTTCTTTATTGTAGGCAATGTCCCGGAGTGCCGGCCGGCCGTGGTGCAGCCCCACTTCGTGGAGTTTTGCCAGGGAAATGCCGGCCAGTTTGTAGGCCCGGTCCCGGCAGTCCTGCCAGGGGGCTTCCTTGGCCACGCCCTGCATGGTCTTGCCCACTGCCTTCATGACGAAATAGTCGTCCTGCAGCAGGGCAATTTCCGGTGCCAGGGGAAAATACTGGTTCACCGTCATAATTTTATAAACCTCGCACCAGAAGGCGCCTTCCACACTTTGTTTGGCAAAGGCATTCCGGTGGTTGGAAATTTTTCGTTTGATAAAGTAGTCCTGTCCTTCATAAGAAAAGGACAGCACCCGTTTATCCTTGTGGGCGGCAATGGCCTGGTCCACGGCTTTCTTGAAATCCAGATTGATCATGCCGCGCCTCACTACTCAACGGTCAGGGAGCAGATCAGTTTCCGGGCAGGAAGAATCCGGCCAGGAGCCATGCTCAGCTCGTCCACACCCATGGTGATAAACAGCGGAATCAGGTCGGGGTTGGCTGCGGCTTCCCCGCAGATGCCCACCCAGATGCCGGCTTTGTGACCGTTGTAGATGGTGGCCTGGATCAGCTTTAAAACGGCTTTATGGGCCGGATTGGCCAAGTCTTCCAGGGCCGCGTTCTGCCGGTCCACCGCCAGGGTGTACTGCACCAGGTCGTTGGTGCCAATGCTGAAGAAATCCACCAGGGGCGCCAGGTCTTCACTGATCAGGGCTGCAGCAGGGGTCTCAATCATGACGCCCACTTCCAGGTCAGGGTTAAAAGGAATCCCTTCCTGGGCCAGTTTGATTTTCGTTGCTTCCAGCAGTTCCTTAGAGGCCTGGACTTCGTCCACGGAGGTAATCATGGGGAACATGACAGCTACCTGGCCGTAGGCAGACGCCCGGAGAATGGCCCGCAGCTGGGTGTAGAAAATATCCGGCCGTTTCAGGCAAATCCGGATGGCCCGGAAGCCCAGGGCAGGGTTGGCTTCTTCCGGCAGGTCAAAATAGCCCGCCTTCTTGTCAGCGCCGATATCCAGGGTACGGATAATCAGCCGGCGGCCTTCCATGGCCACCGCCGCATCCCGGTAGGCAGTGAACAGTTCTTCCTCCGTGGGGAAGGTATCCCGGCCCAGGTACAGGAATTCGCTGCGGAACAGGCCAACGCCTTCGGCATCGTTTTCCCGGACCAGGGGCATATCTTCCGGTCCCCCTACGTTGGCGTACAGGGCGATGCCCTTGCCGCTGGCGGTCATGGTGGGCCGGCCCCGGAACTGATCCAGCTCGTGGGCCTTGCCGGAAAGGATTTCCGCCTTTTCCTTAAAGGTTTTCAGAATGCCTTCGTCAGGCTCCAGGAACAGGGCGCCACTGCCCCCGTCCATGGCGGCCAAAATTCCATTCTGCTCCTCCGTCAGGTTCTGCCCGGTGTGGGCAATGGCCGGAATCTTCATAGTCCGAGCCAAAATGGAGGTATGGGAATTGCTGCTGCCTTCGCTGGGGGTCAGGTCATCGGCGTAGATGATGGACGGCCGGGTCAGCAGGCTGGTCCAATCCTTGCCACTGGTCAGCAGTTCGTCCAGTTGGCCGCCGATATCCCGCACGTCCGCAGCCCGTCCCTGCATATATTCGTCGTCCATGGATTCCAGCATGGCCGCAAATTGGGCCGTGGCTTCCCGGGCGGCTGCTTCGGCAGTCAGATGGTCCTGGACCATCAGGGCTTCGCAGGCATCGTTCAGGTCCGGATCCTGGAGCATCAGTTGGTGCACTTCAAAAATGGCGGCTTCTTCTTCCCCGGCTTCCGCCTGGGCTTTCACCCGCAGCTTTTCCAGATTGGTCAGAACCTGCTGCCGGGCGGCCTGAAACCGGGCCACTTCCTGCTCCGGCGCCAGGGTGCTGATAGGAGAAGCGGAGCTTTGGGCCTTGGCGGGTTTTACCAGCAGAGGACCTACGGCAATACCTTCCGAAGCGCCTTTTCCCTCGATTAAGAACATGGGCTGCACCCCCTTAGAGATTGGCACGAATGCAGGTTTCCAGTGCGTGGGCGGCTTCCTTTTCGTCCGGACCTTCCACAGCGATGGTCACTTCCATGCCGGCTTTGATGCCAAGGCCCATAACGGCGAAAATCCGTTTCAGGTCACCGGTTTTGCCGTTGCCGGTCATGGTGCTCTTAGACTGGAATTTAGCAGCTTCCTTCACAAGAAGACCTGCCGGTCTTGCATGAATCCCCTGAGGATCTTGAATCGTATACGTAAATTGAACCATAATCTCCACTCCTTGCTCCGGCTGGGCCGGAAATAATTATTAGCTTTTGCGTTCTCTGTTATTGCTATTATACCATTACTAGACGTTTTTCTTCAGGAAACCTAACAGAACGGCGCCCGCTGCCGTACCAGCAGCCAGGGAAACCAGGTACATGGGCCAGTTCTGTACAACCCCCAGAACGAAAATGCCGCCGTGGGGTGCAGGCAGGGTGCAGCCAAAGAACATGGACAGGGCACCTGCCAGGGCTGCTCCGATGGCGCAGGCAGGAATTACCCGCACCGGGTCTTCGGCAGCAAAGGGAATGGCCCCTTCGGTAATGAAGGAAAGTCCCATGATAAAGTTCGACACAGCACCGCTCCGTTCCTTCTCTGTAAATTTCTTAGGGAACAGCAGGCAGGCCACGGCAATGGCCAAAGGAGGCACCATGCCCCCTACCATGACGGAAGCCATAAAGGGAGAAGACACAGCCGCGCCGTTGGCACCCGCCAGGGAAGCCGTACCAAAAACGTAGGCCGCCTTGTTCAGGGGACCGCCAAAGTCGATGGACATCATGCCGCCCAGAATCAGCCCCATAAGAATCTTGCTGGAGCCGCTCATGGCGCTTAGGGTACCGTTGACCCAGGTGTTTACCAGACCCATGACAGGATTGATGGCCAGCACCATAAGACCGCCCATGATAATCAGGCCCAGCACCGGGTACAGCAGAATGGGTTTGATATTTTCCAGGGATTCCGGCAGGAAACCCAGGCATTTTTTCAGGGCCAGAATCAGATAGCCGGCCACGAAACCGCCAGCCAGGGCGCCAAAGAAGCCGCTGCCCCCGGTAGAAGCCATGGCGCCAGCCACAAAGCCTACCAAAAGGCCGGGACGGTCAGCAATACTGGCGGCAATGAAACCGGCCAGCATGGGCATCATAAAGCTGAAGGCCAGGCCGCCCACTTGCTTGAAGAAGGCTGCCAGGGGCGTGCTGCTGCCGAATTGGGCCGTACCTGCGGCGCCCATATCAAACAAGAAAGCCAGGGCAATCAAGATGCCGCCGCCAATGACGAAGGGCAGCATATGGGAAACACCGTTCATCAGGTGCTTGTACACCCGTCTGGCGCCGCTTTCTTCCTGGGTGCCTTCGGCCTCGGGACCGCCGGTCTCCCCTTCAAAAACAGGGGCAGTGCCGGACAGGGCCCGGTCCAACAGCTCGTCAGCCTTGTTGATGCCGTCGGCTACTTTCACGATGACCACCCGTTTGCCCTTGAAGCGGTTCATGGGCACGTATTTGTCCGCTGCTACGATGATGCCCTGGGCAGCGGCAATTTCCTCGGCGGTCAGGGCGTGCTTGACGCCGCTTTGGCCGTTGGTTTCTACTTTAATGGAAATGCCCCGTTTTTTGGCGTGCTGTTCCAGGCTTTCGGCAGCCATGTAGGTATGGGCAATGCCGGTGGGACAGGCAGTCACTGCCAGAATCTGGAGTGCCGGGGTTTCTGGGGCTGGGCTTTCGTCTGGAGCAGCTTCAGGACTGGCAGCAGGGGCTTCCGGCTCTGCCTTTTCTTCCGGGAATTTCTCAGCTTCTGCCTTGGCAATCAGGGCGTAGAGCGCGTCCACATCCTGCACTGCCAGCAGGGCGTCAATAAAATCCGGGTCCATTAAAAGGGTGGACAGCCGGCTCAGCACTTCCAGATGCACATTGTCTTCGGTATCCGGAGCAGCAATCAGGAAAAACAGTTTGGCCGGCTGGCCGTCCAGAGAGTCAAATTCCACTCCGTCCAGACAGCGCAGGAAGGCCAGGCCGGGCCGGGTCACTGCCGGGGTCTTGGCATGGGGAATGGCTACCCCTTCCCCTACGCCGGTGCTTCCTTCTTCTTCCCGGGCGAACACCTTGCGGGTGTATTCGGCAGGGTCGGCAATATTTCCCTGTTTCACCATCAGGGCGATCACTTGTTCCAATACGTCTTTTTTGGAAGCGGCGCTTCCGTTTAATTCTACACTTTCCCGTTTCAGTAAATCAGTAATTTGCATGCTGGTTTCCTTTCGTTACTGCAATTCCTGCATCAGTTGTTCAATGGCGTCGCCTGTGGCAAGGCCCATGGCAAAAGCCGTAGCCGAGCCTGCACAAATCCCCAGGCGCAGGGCATATGTGTAATCTTGGGTCTTCTGGTAGCCAGCCAAAAAACCAGCTACCATGCTGTCCCCGGCCCCCACGGTGTTTACGGGAGTGCCGGCGGGAGCGGCGCTGGTATGCACCACGCCCTGTGCATCCACCAGGAGGGCACCGCCAGCTCCCAGGGAAATCAAAACGTTTCTGGCTCCCAGCCGCTGGAGTTCCAGGGCCGCGTCAACCAAGTCCTGCCGGGTTGGCAGGGGCCGCTGGAGCAGTTCTTCCAGTTCTTCCCGGTTGGGCTTAATCAGGAAGGGACCGGCGGGCAGGGCTGCTTTCAGCAGCTCACCTGTGGCGTCCACTACGCAGGGGACCTGCTTTGCCGCCATTTTGGCAGTCAGGTCCCAGTACAGGGTATCGGCCCCGCCGCTGGGCTTGGCCCCGGAAAGCACCAGCATATCCTCTGGGGTCAGTTGGTCCAGCTGGGCTTCCAACCGGGACAGATCCTCTGGGGACACCTGGGGCCCCTGGCCGTTGATGGCCGTTTCCTTGCTGCCCCGCACCTTGACGTTTATCCGGGAAAAGCCGCTGCTTACCGGCAGCAGCTCTGCGGGAATGCCGTACTGTGCCAAAAGGCGTTCAATCTCGTCCCCGGTAAAGCCGGCCTTAAAGCCCAGGGCTTTGGTAGAAACTCCCAGGTGGGTAAGAATAATGGACACGTTGATGCCCTTGCCCCCGGGGAAAATTTCCTCGGCCTGGGTCCGGTTGATGTTCCCCACCTGAAACTGGGGCACGGTCACCACATAATCCAGGCTGGGATTAAAGGTTACGGTATAAATCATAAAAGTTCCTCGCGTTCTTATAAATCGGTGAAATTAATTACGGAAATCCCCTGGCTTTTCACCAGGTCCAGGTTTTGGGGCGCTGTTACTGCGGTCAGTTCGGCTTCAAAATCGTGGTCCCACTGGATAGCTGGCTGGAGCACTGCGTTGTCCGTGCCCGGGTGCAGCATCACTTCCGTGGTGCCTTCCTGAAGCTGCAGCAGAATGGTCCGGAAATTGCTCAGGTCCACCGCCTCCCCGGCCACAATGCCGCCAAAGTAATCGGGGGTAAGAAAGCCCCTGGCCTTGGCCTTGGACTGGGCCCGCTCTGCCAGCAGATGAAGGCCCATACGGCCCACCTGCTCACCCAGGTTGCTTTTCCGGGTGGCCAGCAGGGACACAGGAATGGCGGGAATCCGCACCCGTTTTACCCCGCAGCCTTCGCAGAGGCTCAGGATAATGTCGATGATTCCCGGCAGCACGTGCATATGCTGGTGGCTGTCAGCGTGGGTGGGACGCAGGCCGGTGGCCAAAAAAGCTTCCAGCTGGGCCTTGCATTCTTTTTTCACGTCACTTCTGCGGACCTTGCCGCTGAGATACTGCTTCACAAACTCCTTGTGGCTGGGGAAGAATTCACCGGTCTTGGGGTCAATCAGGGACGGAATCTCCCTAATTGGCAGCACCGGTTTGCCGTTTACCAGGGTGAAATGGATGCCCAGTCCCAGTTCCGGGTGGGTTTTGGCAATATCCACCGCTTCCTGGAAGGCTTCCCCGGTAACCATTACCGTGGCAGAACGGATAAGCCCCTGCTCCACCCCTTGGCGCACCGCCGCATTAATATAGGAATGCCGGCCAAAATCGTCGGCATTAACAATCAACTTTTTGGTCATAATCTAAGCCTGCCCTTATTTGAATACTTGATATTCTATTGTATCGTAAAATGAGGAGCTTGTCACTTATGAAACGAAAAGCCGATGCAGGCTTTCCAGCAAATTGGTCAATTTTGTTAGTAGCTTGACAGGAACGTGCTTGTTTTGTAATATTTCTATTAATAGAAGAAGACTGGACCCTGATGAGGACCTGTTGACCAGCAGCTTGTTGGGGAGTACTCTCTTCTTCATGGCCAGAAGGGCGCAGGGCTTGCTGCGTTCTTTTTTTGTGGGAAAATAGGCACCTGGCTGGGACAGTACCGAAAGGCTGGTCAGGCAAAAGTGTTGCAGCTGGCCATTCGTTTCTTAGTAAAAGCTCCCCTAACAGCAGTTTTTCTCCGTTGTTCCTGGTTTCCCTACAACCGCAGCCAATTTAGCAGAAATCTGTGCTATAATGATTCCATATCAGTACTCTGGGATAGGAGCACTGAGAAAACGCACCAAGGAGCGCTACGCATGATCAACGAATACAAAACCCGTTCCCGGGTCTTTATAGGGGTGCTGGGGGCTTTGTCCTCCCTGCTTATGGCTTTCGAGTTTCCGCTGCCCTTTGCCCCGGCGTATATGAAATTTGAGATTTCCGATGTGGCGGCGATTATGGCGGTCTTTTTTCTGCGGCCCGGTGCAGCTGCTCTGACAGCCCTGATCAAGATTCTCATCAAGGTGTTTCTCACCGGCAGCAGTACGGCTTTTGTGGGAGAATGGATGGCCCTGTTCTGCAGCCTGGCCTATGTGCTGCCGGCGTCCTATTTCTACCACCAGTTCCGCACCACCCAAAGTGCCATTCCTGCGCTGCTGTTGGGTACGGGCTTTGCCAGCTTGTTTGCGGTGCTGGCCAACCGGTACGTGGCCCTGCCCCTGTACGTCAAGATGTTTGGGATTTCCCTAGATACCATTGTGAAAATGGGCTCCGCCACCAACCCTTTCGTGCACTCTCTCAATGGGTTTCTGCTGCTGACGGTATTTCCCTTTAACCTGATTAAATACGGAATTGTATCCCTGGTGAGCTTCCTGCTGTTCAAAAAATCCAGCAAAGCCCTGGCGGACCTGATCAACAAAAATCGCTAACGATAAACCTGAATGAAGAAAGGATGCTGAGTATGACTGTGGCTTTGGAACTAAAACCCCTGCCCTACGACCTGACGGTCTGCAAGGTGGCTTCTCCCAAGGAGCTGCCTTTGTCCAGTGATTTTTATTTTGTGGGGAAAACGGACGAGGAACTGTCCCTGGTCTGTCTGACTAAAGATGTACCGGCAGCAGCGGAACCCCGGGATGATGGCTGGAAGGCTTTCCGCATCCAGGGAGTCCTGGATTTTTCCCTGATGGGCATTTTATCCAAACTGTCCGGAATTCTGGCCGAAAATCACATTGGCATTTTCGCCGTATCCACCTACAATACGGATTATATCCTGGTTAAGAAGGAAAACTTTACGAAGGCCCTGGACGTTTTGGCGGGGGCAGGCTACCTGATTCTGTAGCCAGCCGCCTATGGTCAACAAAAAAGGAAGAACAGCTTGAGGAGTACCTGAAGCCGTTCTTCCTTTTTATTTTTTCAAGGCCAATTCTTAGCCTTTATATTTCCCGCCAAAAACGGGGAATTTGCCGGCAGCGCCGTAATCGTCATAATGGACGTTTTTCAAGGTTTCCATATCGGCGTCACTGATGGTAAAGTCCACCGCGGCATTGCTCTTCATATGGTCGGGGTTTGCCGTCTTGGGCAACACCACCGTACCCAGCTGCAGGTCATAGCGCAGGCAGAGCTGGGGCACGGTTACGTTGTACTTGTGGGAAATTTCCTGCACGGCGCCAATGTTCATGGCTGCTCCGTGGGCAATGGGGGCGTAGGCTTCCACCTGGATGCCCTGGGTCTTGCAGTAGTCCAGGAGGGCTGCCGGGGTATGGCCCACATGGCACAGGACCTGGTCCACCATAGGTTTGGTGCCGCAATGCTTGATAATATTGTCCAGGTCTTCCTGAAGGAAGTTGGACACGCCAATGGCCCGGAGTTTCCCTGCCAGATAAGCATCTTCCAGGGCTTTCCAGACTTCTACGTTTTCTGCAAAATAACGGTTTTCCGACTGGTTTACCACTTTCCAGGGCTGGGGGCTGTGGATAATCATCAAATCCAGGTAGTCCAGACCCATTTTTTCCAGGGTGGCGTCAATGGACGCTTTGGCGCTTTGGTAATCCTTGTGTTCTGCGGCCACCTTGCTGGTCACAAACAGCTTATCCCGGCTAATGCCGCAGGTGCGGATGCCTTCCCCTACCCCGGCTTCATTGCCGTAGGCCTGGGCCGTATCAAACAGGCGGTAGCCGATTTGCGCAGCGGCCCGGACGGCGTCTGCTGCGTCTTTGTCTTCAATAAACCAGGTACCCAAACCAAATACGGGAATGTGTACCCCATTGGCTAGCTGTAAGGTTTCGTCAAAAATCATCGTAATTCCTTCTTTCTATAAGTTCCGGCCGAAGTCATACAGCTTCTGCCGCATTTTCTCAGTTTTGTTCTGGCTGCCGGCGGCGGTAAAAATGCCCCGGTTCCGACACCCCAGATAGTCGATAAATACGTTTTTGTACCAGGTTTCTACCGCAGCGTACACCCCGGGAGAACCGGAGCTAAGAAGCAGTGCGCTGTCCCGGATGGTACGGGGCATACCGGTGGCGTGCATCCGCTGGATGGCTGCCAGCAGCTGGGCCGAAGCCTCAAAAAAATAGATGGGACTGGCCAGCACCAGCAGCTCCGCCTGCCCTAGGGCTGCGATAACCTGGGGGTGGTCGTCCTTTTGGATGCACTTGCCCTGGCCCCTGCCGTGGCAGTACTCACAGCCCAAGCACCCGGCAATTTTCATAGAGGCCACCGGCAGCACGGTCACGGTATGACCGGCTTCTTGGGCTCCTTCTCTAAAGGCGTCCACCAGGAAGGCGGTATTGCCGTGGGGCCGGGGACTGCCGTTAAGCACCACAATATTCACTTGGCATAGACCTCCTTGGCATAGCGGAAGGCGGCCCAGGCTTTGGGCCACCCAGCGTAGAAAGCAGCCTGGGTGAGGATTTCCGCCATTTCTTCTTTGGTTACGCCGTTTTCCCTGGCTTTGGCAATATGGAATTTCAGGGAGCTGTCCAGCACACCGCTGGCCATAAGCGCCGTTACCGTAACAATGCTCCGGGTCTTCAGGGGCAGTTCTTTTTCCCGGGCCCAAACTTCCCCAAACAGAACGTCATCATTCAAATGGGCGAACTCCGGTGCAAAGTCTCCCAATTGATCTTTGCCTGCAGTGACTTTTGCCATGATTGCTTCCTCCTATTTCAACTTGTTATAGTCTTCAGCGGCTACGGGTTCCAGCCACTCGGTGGAACTGTTTTCGCCGGGAACGCCAATGGACAGGTGCTGGAACCATTCATTTTGGGCAGCGCCGTGCCAGTGTTTCACTCCTTCGGGGATATTCACCACATCGCCGGGCTTCAGTTCCCGGGCAGGTTTGCCCCATTCCTGGTACCAGCCCCGGCCGGCGGTGACAATGAGAATCTGGCCGCCGCCCTTGGACGCATGGTGAATATGCCAGTTGTTCCGGCAGCCCGGTTCAAAGGTTACGTTGGAAATATGCACCTGCTCCTTGGAAATGGGATACAGGTAGCTTTGTCCTACAAAATATTTGGCATAGGCATCATTGGTCTTGCCAATAGGAAATACGCTGAGTTCTTTCATGATTATTCCTCCACCCTTTCAAATTTGATTTTGGTATCGCCCAGGTTTTTGAAAAACGTTACGTCATCAGCAATGTGCCCGATGGGCTGCTGTTCAAAGATTTCCCCATTCTGGGCATAGAGAATCACCAGGCTGCCCCGGGGCGGCCAATAGGAAATATCGCCAATTTTGTAGCCGGTATACTTGGCTTCTTTGGCAGGCAGGCTGCCCTTTCCCATCCGGAAGCACATTTCCCGTTCATATAAATTCTGCATGGAATAGGTCTGGGGCAATTTGTTCCACAGCGCCCGGACAGCTTCGTTTTCCTGCAATTTGGCAACGAGAACGTGTTTCCCTGCCGTTATTTTGATTTTGCGTTCTTTTTCGGTCATGCTGCATCCCGCTTTCTTGAGGATTTGCCAGAAAGAAAGGAGCCTGACAGGCTTCCTTTTCCTTACAAGTACACTATAATCCTTTTGCAGGCGTATGTAAAAGGCCTATATTTTATAAAGCGTTATACAATTTATGCATGGAAGTTTCAGCGGACTCCCTGCCAAAAACGCCATTTTTCAGCGCAAAAAAGCCAGGCAAAAGGAGGCTTCCTTCTGTCTGGCTCTGCTGCGGTTCCAGCCGTATTTTTTCTGCTGTCTTAGCGTCTGGCCTTACCGGTAAGCTGCTCTACCTGCATCTCATAGACCCGGGTTCTGTCTTTAGCGGCCTGGGTATATTTGGCGCCCTTTTCCAGAAATTGGGGTGCGTACTTGGTGCCAAACTTCAAAAGGCCCTGAACCTTTTCTTCCCCGGTGAGTTCCCGCAGGGTACCAAAACAAATGGCGGAAATATACCGGGTGCTGAATTGCTCCGGCAGAGGCTCGGTAGGGCCTACGACCGTAAAGCAGGCCTTGGAGCAATAGGCCAGGTTGTCGATTTTATGCCCTTCCACAGCACAATGGAAGGTGATCAGGCCGGGATCCTCGTACACAAAGGAAATGGGCACGCCGTAGGGATACCCGTCCCTGCCCATGGTGGACAGGACGCCATACTGCTGTTGTTTCAACAAAGCAATGGCTTCCTCGTTGGGAATCTGCCGATCTTTCCGTCGCATTTCGTACATAAGTTTTACTCTCCTTAAACTTTCTTTCTAATATATAGTAATCCTACTGTCTTAGTATTATACTCCTTGCGAATTTCCTGACAAGGGGTCCTGGGAATTATTTCAGGGCTCCTTCCAGCTTCAGCAAAGCCGTTTTCCGTTCAAGGCCCCCGGCGTAGCCGGTCAGGCTTCCGTCCGTGCCAATAACCCGGTGGCAGGGCACTACCAGGGAAATGGGATTGCTGCCCACGGCACCCCCGATGGCCCGGGCGGCTTTAGGTTTCCCCAAGGCTTTGGCCAGTTGACCATAGGTAACGGTGCTGCCGTAAGGAATTTGCAGAAGCTGCTCCCAGACTTTTTTCTGAAACGCCGTGCCTATAAATTCCAGAGCCGGTGTTGTTTTTGGCTGCTTGCCGGCAAAATACGTATTCAGCCAGGTACAGGTTTCCTGCAGCACGGGCACCAGTTTTTCCTCCCGGTTTTCTGCCAAAGTACTGCCAAAAGCCTTTTGGCCGCTGAACCACAGGCCCACCAGTTTGTCCCCATTGGCGGCCAGCACCACTTCCCCCAGGGGAGAGGAATAGTTCCAGGTATATTGCATTATTTCTTCGCCTCTTTCTTTTTCTTGGGTGCCGGATCGGTCAGCCCCGGAATGGCGCCCCCGGCCACTTCCCAAAAGTACAGGCTGGCTACGGAGCCGTAGGGGGACAAACGCCTTTGAATCCGGGCAAACTGCTTCTTATCGATGCGGCGGTGGCGGTAGACCATGCGCAGCCCCCGCTGGATGCCCAGGTCGTCAAAGCTCAGCACATTGGGCCGCAGCAGGGTAAAAAGCAGCAGCATTTCCGCGGTCCACCGGCCAATACCCTTCAGGGAGCTAAGCCGTGCAATGACTTCTTCGTCGGGAAGCTCCGTCAAGGCTTCCAGGTCAAATTCTCCGCTGAGCACCTTTTGAGTAAATTCCAAAATGTAGGTGGCTTTCCGGGAGGAGACCCCCTGGGCCTGGAGGTTCTCCTGCCCCAGGGCCGCCACGTTTTCCGGGGTGACAGTACCAGCGGCTGCCGAGAGCCGGCCCCAAATGGCAGCCTGGGCCTTGCCGGAAATCTGCTGCCCCACAATGTGATGGACCACAGCGCTGTACAAGCCGGGCATCACTTCCCATTCCAAATGGCCCAGCTGGTCGATGACCGCCCCCAGTTTCTTGTCCTTGCTTTTCAGATAGCTGATTTCTTTTTCGCCGTAAGGATATAACATGGCCATCCCTCCCGTTTCTCTATGCTTTTATTCTAGCATAAAGCCCTGAAAAACATAGCTTGGAATCAGGGAAAAATAAGAGGAAATTGCCAAAAAATATCCCCACTGCCAGGCCGAAGCCTTACAATGGGGATATTGTCATTTTTCCCAGTGTTCAGGTGGGTATTCTTTTGCACAGTTGGTAAAAAATTTACCCAGCTGCTATGGAGTCCCTCTCCGCTTTGCCGTTCTCAGCCGTTATAGAAAGCGGTAAGCAATGCGTTGATGGCATCCTGGTCATCAGCGCCCATGGTTTCTCTGGCAGAATGCATAGCCAACAGAGCCACGCCGATATCCATGGTGCGGATGGGGGTCAGGGCAGAGGCCATGGAGCCCAAGGTGGAGCCGCCCTTCACATCACTGCGGTTCACAAACAGCTGGCAGGGAATGTGGTTGGCTTCGCACAGGCCCTTTACAATAGCAACAGCTTCAGCGTCACCGGCGTAGGACTGGGAGCAGGCTTGTTTCAGTACCAGACCGCCGTTCAGCACAGGTTTGTTAGTGATGTCGCATTTGTCCACATGGTTGGGATGCAGGGCATGGGCCACGTCCACGGACAGCATAAAGCCGGAAGCCAGGTCCTCGAACAGGTCTTCCTCATTAAAGCCCAAAGCCTTGTACACCCGGCGCAGCAGGTGGTCCAGTACCAGGGAATCGGCACCCTGTTTGGTCTTGGAACCAACTTCTTCGTTGTCAAACAGGGCAGCCACCCGGATGCCGCTGCCTTCGTTGTTGATGATGCCGGTCAGGCAGGCGAAGCAGGAGGTCAGGTTGTCCAGGCGGGCGGAAGAGATGAACTCGTCCTTCAAGCCGAAGGTGCAGCCTTGTTCAAAGGGATAGGTGGACAGTTCGAAGCTCAGAATGTCTTCGGCTTTGCAGCCCAGTTCCCCGGCCAGGAAGTTCACGAAGAAATGGGGATCCTTTTCGTCCTGACCCAGCATGGTAGCCAGGGGCAGCACGTCCTTTTGCTTATTCCATTTGTAGCCGTCGTTGACTTCCCGGTTCATATGGATGGCCAGGTTGGCCATGGTGAGCAGCGGCCGTTTGAAGTCCACCAGGTGTACCTTGGGAGCAAAGGGTTTGTCCGTACGGGTCACAATCTTGCCGGCCAAGCCCAGAGGACGATCCAGCCAGGTGCTGACAATCATGCCGCCGTAGCCTTCTACGTTCAGGGTCCCGTATCCGTTGGTGTTGATTTCCGCAGCCGGTTTCAGCCGGAAGCAGGGGAAGTCCGTATGGGCAGCCGCCATCTTCAGGCCCCGTTCCCCGGCTTTGCCGGTACGAAAGGCAATGAGGGCGGAATCAAAAATCTTTACGTAATACTTGCCGTCATCGGCCAGTTTCCAGTCTTCAGTCAGGGACAGGCCTTCAAAGCCGTTGTCCTGCAGCAGCTTTTCGCTGGTTTGTACCGTATGATAAGGGGACGTGCTGGTTTGGATGAAGTCAAGCAGAGCTTTTGTACTTTGTTTCATGGGAATTCCTCCTTGAATTGGCTCGAAATAATAACTATTCCGAAATGTTGTACAAACTGAACAAATATATTATAAAATAGTTCGGCAAAGTATTCAAGAAGATTGAAAAATATGATAAGATATTATCAACCGTATTATATTTTACAAAGGAGGCAATTCAATTGGACAACAAAAATGAATCCAGCAACACATCGAACAAGTACCTATCTTGGAAATCCCTAGCGCTGATGACCTTCACAGCCGTATGGGGCTTCGGCAACGTGGTGAACGGCTACGCAAACCAGGGCTTAAAGGCTGTGGTATCGTGGATCCTGATGTTCACCCTGTACTTTGTTCCCTACGCTTTGATGGTAGGCGAAATGGGGTCTACCTTCAAGGAAAGCAAAGGCGGCGTTTCTTCCTGGATCCGTTCCACCACCACGACCAAGCTGGCCTACTTCGCAGGCTGGACCTACTGGATCGTACACATGCCTTATCTGGCACAGAAACCTCAGAACATCATCATCGCCTGCGGCTGGGCAACCTTAGGCAACGGCACGCTCACCAAAATGATTGCGCCCCTGCCTCTGCAGCTGACCGCTCTTGTTATTTTCTTCTTCTTCCTGTGGTATGCATCTCGGGGCATTGGAGCCTTAAAGCGCATCGGCGCTTTGGCCGGTTCCTCCATGTTCGTCATGTCCCTGCTGTATATCGTCCTTGCCCTGGCCGCACCGCATCTGACCACCGCCAAGACCTTTACCTACAGCCTGGATTGGAATACCCTGATGCCCACCTTCGACTTTGACTACATGACCACCCTGGCCATTCTGGTCTTTGCCGTAGGCGGCTGCGAAAAGTTGTCTCCTTATGTAAACAACCTGGAAAAACCTTCTTCTGAATTCCCCAAGGCCATGATTTTCATGGCTGCCATGGTAGCTATCACTGCACTCCTGGGAACCTTTGCCATGGGCCTGATGTTCGACCCCAACAACATTCCCAAGGACCTGATGATGAACGGTGCTTACTACAGCTTCCTGAAGCTGGGTGAATACTATGGTGTGGGCAGAACCTTCCTGGTTATCTATGCTATCTGCAACGTGCTGGGCCAGTCCGCCACCCTGGCCATCTCCATCGATGCGCCCATCAAGATTCTGCTGGGCGACGTAGATCCGCAGTTCGTTCCCAAATCTTTCACCAAAATCAATGCCAACGGCGTGCCTGTAACCGGCTACAAACTGACTGCCGTACTGGTCAGCATTCTGCTGATTGTTCCGGCTCTGGGCATCGGCGATATGACCACCCTGTAAAACTGGCTGATCCGTCTGAACGCTGTGTGCATGCCCCTGCGGTATCTGTGGGTATTTGTTGCCTACATCATGCTGAAGAAACACTCCGACAAATTTGCCGCTACCTACCAATTTGTAAAGAGCAAAGGCGTAGGTATGGTATTCGGCGGCTGGTGCTTCTTCTTCACCGCTTACGCCTGCATCATGGGGATGTTCCCCCGCGGCGTCCAAAGCGGTACCAGCGGCTGGTACTTCCAGTTTGCCATGAACATCATCACCCCTGTGGTGCTGCTGGGCATCGGCCTGATTTTGCCTGAACTGGCTAAAAAAGAACGGGAACAGGGCAAATAAGCCTTCCCATGAGTTCTCGTTCCTAAAAAAATACCGTCCATTGCGCGTCCAATCGCAGTGGGCGGTATTTTTTATGGCTTTCCAACCAACGGGCCGGGCCTGGGCCAGAAGAGTAAGGCAGTTCAGCCAACTGGCGGCAAGTATGTGAGAAGAAACGACTCCCCCAGCCCGTCAGGACTGAGGGAGTTTTTTCGCAAAGCGTCAATTCAAATGGATTTTCCGTTTGTCGTTCATAACGGCAGACAGCCGGTGGGAAATGGACAGAACGGTTCTGCCTTCAGCGGCAGCTTCCAGGGCTTCCAGGATATTCTGCTCGGTTTCGCTGTCCAAGTTGGCGGTGATTTCGTCCAGCAGCAAGAGCCTGGGAGACGTAACCACAGCCCGGGCAATGGACAGCAGCTGGAGCTGACCTCGGGAGAAAAGACCGCTGGACATAGGTGTATCCAGCTGCTCCGGCAGGGCCCGAACCACCGCTTCCAGCCGGGAAAGGCGCAGGGCAGCCCAGATTTCCTCATCTGTAATGGCTGGGTCAAACAGGGCAATCTGGTCTCTCAGGTTTCCCTGTATAGCCTGGAAATCCTGCTCCACACAGCCGTACACTCGGCGTTTGGCCGCATCCGGAATAGCCTGGGGATTTTCCCCAAAAAGCCGGATGGCGCCGCCCTGGGGTTGGTACAGACCCAGCAGCAGCTTAAAAATGGTGCTTTTCCCGGCGCCGCTGCGGCCCAGGATGAATACGTGTTCCCCAGGAGCAATGGTAAAGGACAGCTGTTTTAAAATGGGCAAACTGGGGTCGTAGCCAAAGGTCACCTGGTCAAACACCACGGCAGGGGCGTTCTCCTCTGGTTTTTCCGCCTCCGGCACCACCCGGTCGGGCACGTTTAAAAAGTCGCTGATATGCCGTATACCTGCAATGGCGGTCTGGATATTCTGGAGCTCCATGCCGATGTTCTCAATCGGCGCAAAGAGCTTGCCCACGTAGGAAATCACGGCTACCGCAGACCCTACGCTGAGGCCAAACAGTCCCTGCAGCTCCAGCCCGGACACGGCGGCAACCATCATGACCGCCACCACGGCAGCCTGGACGATTTGGATAATGGAAGAATAAATTCCATCGTAGAAATTGGAACGGTTTACGGCGTTATAGCTGTCGCTGATGTAAGCGTCGTAGCGGGATTCCATGTACTTTTCCTTCCCCAGCACGTGGATCATGCGGATGTTCCGGATGGTTTCCGGTACGTGGTTGCTGACCCGGCCGATGGCCTGCCGGTTGTCCCGCTGGGCCACCAGGGTTGCCCGCTGAAAATGCCTGGTCAGAAGGAACAGGAAGGGCGTAAGAATCACCAGCAGGATTGCCAGGCCCGGACATTCGGTAAAGATGATGCCCAGGATGCCGATGAGCTTAAAGCTGTCGGCCAGCATCCCCACAATGCCATCGGAATACAGGGTATCAATGGTGTCGGCATCGTTGACGAAAACACTGGTAATCTGACCGGCAGGGTGTTTGGTAAAGTAGTCGGCGGGCAGCCGGTCCAGCTTGGCGCACAGCACGGAACGGATGCCGTGGGTAATTTTCTGGCCGAAGATGGTAATGGCGCTGTTCTGAGCCGTTTCAAACAGGTCGGAAACAATTACCAGCAGCAAATAGCCGGCGGACAGGCGGAAAGAAATCCCCTTCCCCGCCGTCAGTTCGTTGATTACCCGTTTCAGCACCAGGGGCGGCAGCAGGCTGGTTACTACGGAAGCCACTATCAGGGCTACCAGCAACAGTACGGCCCCAGGATGGGTCTTTAAGGAAGTTTTTACGGAAGCAATCACGGGAGCGTAGGTGCTTTGCTTATTTTGCATCTAAATCCACCCCCTCTGCCTGTTTCTGGTACAGCTCCGCATACTCCGGCTGGGAATCCAGCAGCTCCTGATGGGTGCCGAAGGTGCCGGTGCCATCATGAAGAAACAGTACGTGGTCAAACTCCGGAAAATGGAGCAGCCGATGGGAAATCAGCAGGATAACTGCCTCCGGGCACAGGGTCCGAAGATTGTTCAAAATGCGGCTTTCCCCCTTGGGGTCCACGGCAGAAAAGGGGTCGTCCAGCACCAGCAGGGGCCTGGCATGGGCCAGGGTCCGGGCCAGGGCGATTCTTGCCTGCTGGCCGCCAGAAAGCTGGGTGCCGCTGCTGCCGGCCAGGGAATTTTCCTTATCCGGCAGGGCGGCCACTTCCTGGTCCAGGCACACGGCCCGCAGATAGGACCAAACGTCGATTGGGTCGCCCAACGTGATGTTTTCCGCAATGGAAGCGGTCATCAGCTCCGGTTCGTGGCCCATATAGGAAATCAGGGCCTTCCGTTTCTCCGGGGACAGGGCGCGAAAATCCGTGCCGTTTAAGGTAATAGTCCCCACCCAGGGCACCTCCCCAATAAAGATTTTCCCCAGCATACTCTTGCCGCAGGCCACCCTGCCGGTAATACCCACAATATCCCCGGGCTGGGCAGTAAGACAAATCTGGCGCAGTACGGGAGAAGACTCATCGTACTGGCAGCTGACCTGGTCCAGTACCAGGGTTACCGGCCGGGCTTTTTCCAGCTTGCTGCTTTCCCGCTCTGTTACCTGAAGCTGGAGCAGCGGCTTTAACCGTACCCAGGAAACCTGGGCTTTCTGCACGGCGTTAAACAGCTTGGCCGCATGGCTGGTTTTTACCGCCAGTTTAGTAAAGCAGGCCACATAGGTGGTAAAGCCGGCAATGTCCCACTGGACCCAGCCCGTTCCCAACACGTTTCGGGAACCGAAATAGAAGATGATCAGCATCCCGCACATGGCAATGGCATCGTAGATGGGCATCATACTGCCTTCAAAAATATTGGCCCGGGCGCTGGCCCGTTCATAGGCCGCCAACTGGGCCTCGTAACCCGTATCCCGATTCTTTTCCCGGCCAGTAATCCGGTAGGTCAGGGCATGGCTCACCCGGTCCATGGTCAGTTGGTTCAGCTGGGCTTCGCAGGCCTTGTAGGCACTGTTGGTTTCGCTGACAATTTTCTTCAGCCAATTGGCCATGGCGTAAGCAACGGGAATCACCAGGCAGGCCAGAAGCGTCAGCCGCCAGTCGTAACCCAGCAGCAGGGCCAGATACACCACCATCACCACTCCGGTATCAAAAACTTCAGTGGTAAATTTCCGCATGCCCTCGGAACAGGCGTCCACATCGGACACGGCCTTGGTCATCAGATTCCCCAAATTCTCCCGGCGCAGCTCCTTGCTGTCCATATGCACCAGGCTGTGGTACAGGGTGTGGCGCATGAGCCAACCAATCTGGGCGGAAAAAATCCGGACGCTGTAGCGCTTCCCTGCCCGCATGACCTGGACCAGCGCCAGGACTGCCACATAGCTGAGTGCCAGTTTCACCATGTCCAGGGGGACAGCCCGGTGCTGGAGAATGTCGTACAGGCACTGGGCCATTTGACCTTCAAAATAGGGTCCCGCCCCCATACCCACGTTATAAAGAATCCCGGTAATGGTCACAATGACCAAAATGGGTGCCTCTGCCTTAAAATAGGAGAGGATTTTGGCCGGCTCTTCCACCCGGCGTTCCTTATGGTTTTTCACGCTGCTCAGCTCCCCTGCCAACTGTTTGTTATCGCTCTAATACAGAGTAGTATACTCCTTTCCCTGCCAAAAGAGGTTCCAGCATTTATAAATTTTTCGTGAAAAAAGCTGTGAAAAGCAAAAGCGCTTCTCACAGCTCCAGACAGTTATTCTCTTATTTCACTCCGTATTTCCGTTTCAGCCTGCTGAAATAGCGGTAAAACATGGGACCGGTGGTGCAAACCGCTACAGTATCCGCAATGGGTTCCGCCAAGAACACCCCTGTAACAGGTTCTGCCACCAGATGGGGCAGAATGAAAATCAAGGGAATCAGCAGAATGATTTTCCGCCAAATGGTTAGGAAAATGGCAGTAGGGGCCTGGTCCAAGGCCACAAAGCTATATTGGCAGGCCACCTGGACCCCATACAGGAACAGCATGGACAGGTAGATACGGATAGCCCCTGAAGAGTACTGGATCAGCTGGGCATTGTCCGTAAAGATGGCTGCCACCCAGTCCGGCCGCAGCATGCACAGCGCCCAGATGAGGCAGGAGCCGGCAACACAGGATACCAACAGGTCGCGAAAACAGTCCCGAACCCTGTCAATTTTCTCCGCGCCCAGATTATAACTGAGAATGGGCTGTGCTCCCTGAACCAGTCCGGGCAGCAGCAGCATGACAAACTGCATAATGGAATTCATGATGCTCATGGAACTGACGGCCATATCCCCACCAAAACGCTGGAGGGAAGTATTAAAGGAAATGGCTACCATATTTTCCGTCAGCTGCATCAGGGCAGGACTGGTCCCCAGGAGGATGCAGGGCAGCAGCAAATCCCGGCGAAAAACAATATTCTTTAACCGCAGCTTTAGGGTGCTGTGCCGAGACAGAAGAAAGCCTACCACGCAAAGGGCAGAAACTCCCTGGGACAGTATGGTAGCCAGAGCTGCCCCCTCTACGCCCCAGTGCAGCAAATTAATCATGACATAGTCCAAAACCACGTTGCAGACGGCTCCCACAGCCACATTCAGCATACTGATTTTTGTAAAGCCTTCTGCGGTGATAAAGGCATTGAGCCCCAGGGTCAGCTGAATCAGCACCGTCCCCAGACAGTAAATATTCATATAGTCCAAGGCATAGCCAATGGTACCGGAGCTGGCCCCAAAAAGCAGCAGCACCGGACGGCCGCACAAACGCATGAACACCGTGAGCAGCAGGGACAGCACCAAAATCATCCAGGTACAGGTCCCCAGGATTTCCTCTGCAGCCGGGTAATTCTGCCGTCCCATCATAATGGAGGCTTTGGGGGCACCGCCCATACTGACCAAGGCTGCCAGGGCGGATATGGCCAGAATCACCGGGGTGGTAATCCCCACCCCAGCCAGGGCCAGCGGTCCTTCCACGGGGATATGGCCGATAAACATCTTGTCCACCAGATTGTAGAGGATATTGATCATTTGGGCCAAAATAGCGGGTACGGCCAGGGAGAAAAAGAGACGATGGATGGGTCCGGTGCCTAAAAGGCTTTCCTGTTCTCCCTTCCTGTTTCCCAGGGTAAGCTTCTGCTCCTGCTTTTCCATAACCATCCCGTCCTTCATAACTCCTGCCGTTTGCGGTAAAACACCGCAGCGCCTTGGCAGGAGCATTAGATTTCTGCGGCCTGCCAGGCTGCCAGCACCCGCAATATTCGTTATTTTCATTCAAACAGTTTTGCAGTGCAAAAGTCAATACTCATTCTTTTCAGAGTAAGAAAGACCAAGCTAACGGCAAAAAATACCCTGCAAAAGGCAAAAATCACAGCAGCTATTGCCGGCATCCTCCCCAGCAGGTAAAAATGCGGGTTGATTATAATCCGATTTCGTACTATAATCTAATACAGGTTTAAAATACGATTTCGGATTATAAGGAGGCTTCCAAAGTGGAACAAGACCGTAAAGCTATGCGCCGGCTGATTATCGCCATAAATAATATTGACGAGCTCTATTACAACGATACCGCCAAAATTGGCATCAAGGAATCCCTGCTGTGGCTGCTGTATGCCCTGGATAACGGCCAGGCCCATTCCCAAAAGGAAATTTGTGCAGAATGGGGTTTTCCCAAAAGTACGCTGAACACCACCATTAAGCAGGCAGAGTCAGAAGGTTATCTGACGCTGTCCCCCATTCCCGGCAAACGGCGGGAATGCCATATTGAACTGACCCCCCTGGGACAAGCCTACACCCGAAAGGTACTGGCGCCGATTTATCAGGCGGAAGCCCAGGCTTTTACGGAAACGGTAGAAAAATACTCTACTTCCTTTATTGATGCCCTAGCTTTCCTCAGTGACCGGCTGAAGCTGGCATTCCAGACCCATGTGGAGAAACTGGAGGAAACCTCGCAGACAGGCCAAAAGGGGAAAGGGAGGACTACGCCATGAGGGTTCTGCTGCATTTTCTCAAGCCCTACAAATGTCTCTGCTTTTTCACCGTACTGGTGACTTTGATAGATGTGGCAGGCACCCTGTATATTCCCACCCTGGCAGCGGAAATGATCAACATTGGCCTGGAAACAGGCAATTGGCCGGAAGTGGTCCATAAAGGTGTCTGTATGCTGGGAGCGGTACTGCTCTCTGCCCTAGGAACGCTGGTGGGCAGTTTTCTCTGCGCCCGGCTGTCGGCCAGGCTGGGACGGGACCTGCGCAATGCTCTGTACGACCACGTCCTTGCCTTTTCGGAGACCGATTTTGACCAGTTTGGCACCGGTTCCCTGATTACCCGTACCCTGACAGATGTCAGCGTGGTCCAACAGGCTTTTACCTGGTCCATTCAGATGATTTTGCCAGTACCTGCCCTGTGCCTCATGGGGATGGGGCTGGCCTACTCCCTGAACCCGGAAATGGGAAAGCTGATGATTGGGGTCACCACGGTAATTTTGGGCGGGGCCGTGCTGATTACCCGGAAAGCGGCAGTCATTTTTGAAAAGCTGCAAACCCTGCTGGATAAAATCAATGTGCTGATTCGGGAAAATCTCACCGGGGTGCGGGTTATCCGTGCCTTCAACAAGGAAGCCTACGAAGAAAAACGGCTGCACCGGTCCTTTGCAGACTATGCAGAATCAGCCATTCATGCCAATGGACTGTTTTTCGGCCTGGAAAGCCTGGCCATCTTTGTCATGAACCTATGCATCTGTACCATTTTGTGGCTGGGAGCGGACCAGATTGGCGCAAGGCAGCTGGAGATTGGGGACCTGACTGCTCTCACGGAATACGCCATTCTGATTTTGTTCTACGTGATTTTGGCCCAAATGGTGGTGATTCTCCTGCCCCGGGCCAAAGTATGCCTAAACCGGATTGGTGCTGTTTTGGCAAAGCAGCCGGAAATTACTGATGGGAAGGCAAAAGCACTGCCTGCGGCTGCACCCGAAGTGTTCCGGCTGCATAACGTTACTTTCCGTTTTGCCAACGCGGCGGAGGCTGCTCTGCAAAACCTGGACTTTGCCCTGTGCCGGGGAAAAACCACCGCCATTATTGGCAGCACCGGCAGCGGAAAATCCACCCTGGCCAAGCTCCTGCTCCGCTTTCACGATGTAACGGAAGGAGCCATTACCCTGGAGGGAATGGATATTCGCCAGCTGACCCAGGAACAGCTGCGCAAACATATTTCCTATGTACCCCAAAAGGCTTGGCTGTTTTCCGGCACCCTGGCCGAAAACCTGCGGGTGGGCTGGAAAGAAGCTTCCCAGGAGGACCTGAAAAAGGCCCTTTCCATTGCCCAGGCGGACTTTGTGAAGGACCTGCCGGAAGGACTGGAAACCCAGGTATCCCAAGGGGGAACCAATTTTTCTGGTGGGCAGCGGCAGCGGCTGGCCATTGCTCGGGCGCTGCTCAAAAAAGCAGATTTGTACATTTTTGATGACAGCTTTTCTGCCTTGGATTTCAAAACGGATGCGGCCCTGCGGCGGGCCCTTAAAAACACCCTGGCAGGGAGTTCGGTTCTGATTATTGCCCAACGGGTCAGCACCATTGAAACAGCGGACCAGATTATTGTGCTGGAAGACGGCCGGACCGTGGGGGTGGGCACCCATCAGGAATTGCTGAAAGGCTGCCCAGCATACCAACAGATTGTGGAATCCCAAACGAAAGGAGGCAGCTGCCATGGCACAGGACAACCGGCAAACTGAACACCAACAGGACACTTCCCTGGCCTATGAACTGTCCTTTGAAAAGCCCCAGGCTGCCTGGAAAACCCTGAAACGACTGTGGCAAACAGCCCGGGCCTTCCACCAAAGGCTTATTCTGGTGCTGCTGTCCGTAACCTTCTACACCATTTTGATGATTGCAGCACCCTGGTACAGTGCCGGGGTCATTGACCATCTGTGGAACGACATTCAGATAAGCCAAACCCTGGGACAGGCATTTCACGTAACCTGGCAGCAGGGCGGCCGGGAAATCGGAATTTTGTTTCTGCTATATCTGGGAGCCTGGCTGTTCTATAGTCTGCAAAGCTATGCCATGCTCTCCTTTGCGGAGACCCTGTCCCTGCACTTGCGGACAGAACTAAGCCAGAAATTAAACCGGCTGCCCCTGTCGTATTTTGACCATCAGCCCACGGGAGACAGCCTCAGCCGCTTTACCAACGACCTGGACAAAATGTCCGAAGCCCTGCAAAATGGGGTGCTAGAGCTGTTTACTTCGGTCGGCATGGTGCTGGGGGCACTGGTTATGATGTTCCATTTCCAGCCCCGGCTGACCCTGCTGTTCGGGCTCTTTACCCTGCTGGCGCTGGGAGTTACCAAACTGTTTTCCCAGGCCACCCTGAACCAAGCCTCCGCCCGGCAGCAAGCTATGGGCAGGGTCACCAGCCTGATAGAGGAATACTACAGCGGCCGGGTAATTCTCAAAGCCTTCAGCCGGGAAGCGGACAGTTCCCAGCATATTCATACTGCCAACGAAGCCTTGGCCCGGTCTTCTGAAAAGGTAGATTTTCTCATTAATGTAGTGAATCCAGCCATCCGTCTGGTAAATCGGCTTGGACAAGTGGGCATCGCCCTTTGGGCCAGCAGTCTGCTGATTCAGGGACGCCTCAGTGTGGGGGCCTTCCAGGCCTTTCTCCAGTATATGAACCAGGCTGCGGAGCCGCTGACAGATGCTTCCTACGTAATTACCTCCATGCAGTCTGCCCTGGCCTCTGCGGAGCGAGTCTACCAACTGCTGGACGAGCCGGAACTGAGCCCGGAGCCGGCGCAGCCCCCGGTGCTTCCTACTATACGGGGCAAAGTGGAATTTCGTCAGGTACGGTTTGGCTACAGTCCGGACAAGGAAATTATGAAAGGAGTCAGCTTTACCGTACAGCCCGGCCAAAAGGTGGCCATTGTAGGGGAAACCGGTGCCGGGAAGACCACCCTGATCAATCTCTTGATGCGCTTCTACGAAGTTCAGGGCGGGAAGATTCTCCTGGACGATGTGGATATTGCCGACCTGTCCCGGCAGCAGCTCCGTTCCTATTTTGGCATGGTACTCCAGGATACCTGGCTGTTTGAAGGCACCATTGGTGAAAACATTGCCTATGGCAGGCCGGACGCTTCCCCAGAAGAAATCCGCAAGGCAGCACAGGCAGCCCGGGTGGACTTCTTTGTACGAACCCTGCCCCAGGGCTATGATACCCGGCTGGAAAATGACAGCGAAGCCATTTCCGTAGGCCAGCGCCAGCTGCTGACCATTGCCCGGGTCATTCTCTGCAACCCTCCCCTTTTGATTTTGGACGAGGCCACCTCCAGCGTGGATACCCAGACGGAAATGGAAATCAACCGGGCTATGAAGACCCTGATGCAGGACAGGACTAGCTTTGTCATTGCCCACCGGCTGTCCACCATTGTGGACGCAGACCTGATTCTGGTTATGGCCGGCGGCAATATTGTGGAACAGGGCACCCATCAGGAACTGCTGCAGCAGGGCGGCGCCTATGCGGACCTATACAACAGCCAGTTTGCCGGGGCATAATTTCGTTGGTACAGCAAAAAAGTCAGTTTCCCTTGTTTCGGTTTTGGGAAACTGACCTTTCTTTTTATCTGTAATTTGTGCAGCGGCTTGGCAAAAGCCTGCCCTACCATACCTCCGGGTAGTTGGTGGGGTCCAAGGGATCCGGGCCGTACCGGTTGTTCCCTTTGTCTCCTGGAATCAGTGCCAAACCGGCAAAGATAATCAGGTTCAAAGCATCTTTCATGTCCGGCCCGCTGGGCAGCAGGCGAAACATCACAAAAAGGGCCAAACACCACCAGGCAGATTGGCCAAAGTCGTGCAGCCGTCTGGCAGCCAGGGAGTAGAAAAAAATAAAACTGACCACGGCAAGAATCAGTCCCACATCCATAACGGCGGACATGCTCTGCGCTTCTCCCCAAAAGGCCAGGAGCATACCCACCATCAGCAGGGCAAAATCCCCCAAACCATAGAGAAAATATTTTTTCCGGCTTAACCTGCCGCTAAAGGACAGGATGCTCCCCGGGGCAAAGGCCGAAACAATAAGAACAAGGATTCCCACCAGAATTGGCAGTCCGAATTGAAAAAATAGCCCCAACTTGATTAAACCCATAAAAAAATCACCCATTTGCAAAACCTCCTCTGCTGGCTTGCCGGGTACCAGGGCACACCGGCTGACGGGCAGGACAGCTTGCCTCAACGCAGACTGCTAGGGCATTTGCTAGGCTAATCCTTCCGCTAACCTTAGTATAGCAAAAGGGTTGGGTGATAAAACTCCCACAAAAAGCAAGACACCCTGCGCTTTTGCAGAGTGTCTCTTTTTACGCGGTTTATTCCACCACGTGGATTCTCTTGGGATCCCAACGGTCCCGCTGCTGCCGTTCCTTGTCCGGATAGCCATAGGCCAAAATGGCAAAGGGCTGCAGGGTATCGGGAAGGTTCAGGATTTCCTTTACCTTGGCAATGCGGTCTTCAAAGGGAGCTACCCCAATCCAAACGCCGCCCAAACCTACTTCACTGCAAGCCAGCCACATATTTTCCATGCAGATGCTCATATCCACAGGAGCAACCGGCTGGAAGGGCAGTCCTTCGGTGCGCATTACGCTCAAAATGGCAATGGGTGCACGGCCTACGGCGCCGGAATATTCGCTGATTCGGGCCAGTTTGGCCAAAATAATGGGGTTCTTGATTACGTAAAATTCCCAGGGCTGCTGGTCCCCGGCGGAAGGTGCCTGCATGGCGGCCTTCAATAAGTAATCGGTTTTTTCCTGTTCTACAGGACGGTCCTCATACCGTCTTACGCTGACACGGGTAAAAATACTGCTAGTCATACAATTCCCTCCTAATACTGGCAAACGCCTGAAGCGCGGACTCCCCGGGGGGTACTCCAAACCGTGCTTCCTATATTTTGTCTCAATTGTAACACGAACGTACACAGTTATCAATACCTAATATATACAATTTATCGTTAACTTTTTACCGTTAACCTTGATTGTAATTTTGGTTTACGTTATCATAAATAAAGTTAACCGCGGCTCAACTAGAGCCGCACCAATCTGTTTAGGGGGAATATATGATGTCAAACGGACTTTTCATTACCGGTACAGACACGGATATCGGCAAAACGTATGTTACAGCGCTG
Source organism: Acidaminococcus sp. AM05-11 (assembly GCF_003472805.1). NCBI lineage: Bacteria > Bacillati > Bacillota > Negativicutes > Acidaminococcales > Acidaminococcaceae > Acidaminococcus > Acidaminococcus sp. AM05-11. Next base: position 79,280 of record NZ_QRMX01000002.1, read on the forward strand.
CTGATCAAGACCCTGCGTCAGGGCGGTTATGACACGGGCTACTACAAGGCGGCTATCAGCGGAGCGGACTCGGTGGCGGAGTCGGATGCGGGTTTCGTCAACCGTTTTGCCCAAATTGGGGAACCGGAAGACCTGTTGCTTTCCTATCTGTACAAAACAGCGGTATCCCCGCACCTGGCGGCCCAGCTGGAGGGCAATCCGGTGGACCTTGCGGTGATTCACCGGGATTTTCAAAAGGCTGCGGCCCACTATCCCTATCTGGTAATGGAAGGTTCCGGGGGCATCGCCTGCCCCCTCCGCCGGGATGCAAAGGCCCATATCGACCTAACGGATATTATCCGGCTGCTGGAGCTGCCGGTCCTGCTTGTGGCCAAGGCCGGCCTGGGCACCCTGAACCATATTGTCACCACTGCTGCCTACTGTGAAAAGCTGGGGATTCCCGTAAAGGGCGTGCTGCTGAACCATTGGCAGGGTGGTGTCCTGGAAGATGATAACCTCAAAATGATTCCCGCAATGACCGGGGTACCGGTGCTGGCCAAAATTTTTACAGGAGCTGCATCGCTGGACTGCGACCCCAAAACCCTGGCAGCCTGCTTTGCGTCTTTGGAGGTGAAGAACTAATGGAAAAATCCTGGGAACAACTGGACAAGGAGCTCATCTGGCACCCTGCCCAGCAAATGAAGGACAATGAGATTTTCCCGCCGGTGGTCATCGACCATGCCAAGGGCGTATACCTGTACGACAGCCAGGGCAAGGCTTATTTGGACATTATTTCTTCCTGGTGGTGCAATCTGCTGGGCCACTGCAATCCAGAACTTAACGCAGCGGTCAAGGAGCAGGTGGACACCCTGGAGCACGTGATTTTCACCAATTTCACCCATAAGCCGGCTATTGAACTGGCCCAGCGGCTCCAGCCCCTGCTGCCCAAAGGGCTCACCAAATTTACCTTCCACGACAACGGTTCTTCTGCTGTAGAAGCGGCCATGAAAATGGCCTTTCAATACCAGGTGCAGACGGGACACCCGGAACGAAAGCGCTTTATGTGCCTGCCCTGCTCCTACCACGGAGAGACCATCGGCGCCCTTTCCGTAGGTTCCCTGGACCACTATGCAGCCCTGTTCCACCCCATGCTCATGGATAATATACATTTTGAAGGGCTGGACTGCTTCCGCTGCCCTTACGGGGAAAACCGGCAAACCTGTCACACGGACTGCTTCGAAGCAGCGGAGCGGGCCTTTGCCCAGTACGGGCACGAAACGGCGGCCTGTCTGGTGGAGCCCATTCTCCAGGGAGCAGCCGGTATGCGGATCTATCCCCCGGCCTACCTGATCAAGCTGCGTAAATTGTGCGATGCCTACGGAGTCCTGCTGATCGACGACGAAATCGCCGCCGGTTTTGGCCGGACGGGAAAGCTCTTTGCCATTGAGCATGCCGGGGTCAGCCCGGACCTGCTGTGCACCTCCAAAGGTCTGACTGCCGGGTATCTGCCCATGTCCCTTACCATTACCACGGACCAGGTGTACAACGCTTTCTATGATGACTACGGCACCCAAAAGGCCTTTGTCCACAGCCACACCTATGCGGGCAATCCTCTGGCCTGCTCCATTGCCCTGAAGGTACTGGACATTTTGGAACGGGACAACCTGCTGGAGCGGGTCCGGGAAAATGGGGCCTACCTCCACGCCAGACTCCAGGAAGCGGTGGGCAATCACCCCAACGTAGGGGAAATCCGCCATATTGGCCTGATCAACGCCCTGGAACTGGTTCTCAATAAACAAACCAAGGAGCCCTTCCCCAGCAAATGCCGGCTGGGCTGGCAAATTTTCCGCAAAGCCATGGACAAGGGCCTGGTGCTGCGAAACATGGGGGACGTACTGTACTTTAACCCGCCCCTTACCATTGAGCGAAAGGATCTGGACAAGGCGGTGGCCATTCTCCGGGACGCCCTGTACGACCAGCTGCCGGTCAGCTAACCGGACCTGACGCCAAGTGCCGGGTTGTGCTATAATAGCCCTACACGCTAACGGAAGAAGGGTCTTTATGTATATCTGCAATTTATGTCCCCACAACTGCGGGGTCAACCGTCCGGAATATGAAGGAGCACCGGGACAGCTGGGCTACTGCCGCTGCGCCCTGCGGCCTAAGGCAGCCCGAGCCGCCCTCCACCTGTGGGAGGAGCCGTGCCTCAGCGGTACCCGGGGCAGCGGTGCAGTATTTTTCTCCGGCTGCACCCTCCAGTGCGAGTTCTGCCAGAACAGTGAAATCAGCCGGGAGGGCAAGGGCTGGGAGGTTACCCCGGAGGACCTGCGGAAAATCTACAGTTCTCTCATTGACCAAGGGGCCCACAACATTGATTTGATTACAGCCACCCAGTTTGTGCCGCTGCTTTTGGAATCTTTGGAGCCCAAACTGCCAGTGCCGGTGGTCTTTAACTGCGGCGGCTACGAAAAGGTGGAAACCCTGCGGCTGCTGGAAGGCAAGATCCAGATCTACCTGCCGGACCTGAAGTATTACCGGGAAGCAACAGCCATCCGCTACAGCAACGCTCCGCAGTATTTCCAATTTGCCACCCAGGCCATTCAAGAAATGTACCGCCAGGTAGGCCCCTATCAGCTGGATGAGGACGGCATTTTACAGCAAGGGGTGGTGATCCGCCACCTGATCCTGCCAGGCCAGACGGAAGACAGCAAGCGGATTATTGACTGGGTTACGGACACCTTTGGGCCGGGACAGGTGCTGTTTAGCCTGATGCGACAGTACGTGCCCTGCGGTCAGGCAGACCAGTTCCCGGAAATCAACCGGACCCTGACGGATGAAGAATACGCAGACGTGGAGAATTATCTGATGGACAGTCCCCTGGAAGACGGGTACGTCCAGGAAGCGGCCTCCGCCGATGAAAACTTCATTCCCCTGTTTGACGGCACGGGAATTCGCAGCCACAAATAAAAGACAAAATAAAAGGGACCTTCTGCACCAAGCCCTCAGGTTTGGCACAGAAGGTTCCTTTTTTGCTTTATAACAGTACTTCGTGAAGGTCAGCCACGCTGGCAAATTGGTCCGGGGACAGAACCCGGCCATAGGCACCGGCGTTGGTGATGCCCACCACATCCCCAATTTCCAGCCGGGGCAGTTCCAAATCCTCAGCCACCACATCGGCCGCCGTGCACAGGTTCCCAACCAGGGTAACCGTTTCCAGGGCACCCGGCTTCTCCCGCAGGGTAAAGAACTGGAAGGCGCCGGCCTCGCTGTAGAGAGGTTCGCAGGCTGCCGGTTCCGGATTGGGGGAATAGTTCTGGACCAATTGGCCCAAGGACGGCCGGATAAAGCCGTTTAAGGTATTGCTGAGAATCAGGAAGGTTTTCCCGTGGGATTCCTTCCGATCCAGCACCCGGGTCAGATACACCCCGGCCTGGCCTACGGCGTAACGGCCGGTTTCAATGAGCACCTTGGTCTGGGGCATAGCCTTGGCAAAGGCTTCTTCCTGGGGTGCCAGCCCCTTGGCCAAGGCGTCCAGGTCCAGGGGCTTTTCCGACAGGTTATAGGGAATGCCAATGCCGGACCCCAGATTCACAAAAGCCAGGGGGCGACCCAGCGTTTTGGCGGTCTCCTGGGCCAATTCCAGTACGTGGCCATAGTAGGCTGCCAACAGCTTCGGATCCAGTTCCTGGCTACGAAGATGGACGTGGATGCCTTGAACGGAAATCCGGCCGGGCTTCCGATTTTTCAGGTATGCCAAAGCTTGGTCCTGATCCACCCCAAACTTGGAGGCCACCCCAGGGCCTCCGGTAAAAGCAAAGTTGGGGTTGATGCGGAGCCCCACTTCATAGGTGGTGCTGCGCTCTGCGGCCACTGCTTCCAAAAGCTCCAGCTCGTGCAGACTGTCTGCGATGATGACGGCCTTGCCCAGGGTCCGTTCCAAATCCTCCCAGGTTTTTCCCGGGGCGGAATAATAGATTTGGGAAGGCGGCATTCCCGCTGCTGCGGCCAGTTCCACTTCCCGGGCGCTGGCAGCGTCTGCTCCCACCCCTTGGCTGGCAATGGCCTTCACCAGGGGCGGAAAGGGGTTGGCCTTCAGGGAATACAGAAAGCCAAAACGGGGAAAATGCTGCTGCAGGTTATCCAGTTGGGTCAAGATGGTATCCCGGTGGTACACATAGACGCTGGGATACTTCTTGCCAATATCCCGCAGTTTTTCTCTTTGTTCCATAATCCAAAATGGTTCCATAAGGATTTTCCCTCTTTCTCGATAAGCCTAAAGAAACAGGTGCGATTTTCCCTTCAGCCTGCTACAATAAAAGAAATACCGCCTGCTTTAGGCTTGCGTTTCTAGGATGATTCCCCCTAAGGGGCTATATACTCTATTATAAGATAAAATAATCAAAATTGCATGAAGGGAAGCTAAAATTATGTCCACACTTACGGCGGCAGCACCGCCCTCCTCTGCTGAGAACCCCACCTCCAAGGCCCGCTACGTACTGGCCCTGGGGCATCTTTGTTCCGATATCAACCAGGGCTCCCTGGCAGCCCTGCTGCCCTTTCTCATTGCCGCCCACCATTACAGCTACACCACGGCAGCCACCCTGGTCATGGTTTCCAACCTGGCCGGCTCCATTATCCAGCCGGTGTTTGGCCATATGTCTGACAAGAAGAACCGGCCAGGCTTTATGCTGCTGGGAGTCTCCCTGGCAGCAGGCGGCATGGCCCTGACCGGTTACGTTACCAATTTTGCCGGCCTGTGCCTGGCGGTAATGGTCAGCGGTATTGGGGTAGCCCTGTTCCATCCCCAGGCGGCCAAGCTGGTAAACGCCACCAGCCGCACCGGCAAAAAGGGCGTCAGCATGGGCATCTTTTCCTTTGGGGGCAATTTGGGCTTTACCCTGGGCCCCATTCTCACCACCCTGGCCATGTCCCTGTGGGGACTGAAGGGAACCCTGCTCTACCTGCTGGGTCCCCTCCTTTTCGGCACGGCCCTGCACCTGTTCTTCCCCAAAGAAGCCGCAGACGCCAGAACCGGGACGGCTGCAGCCCGGGGACAGGACCAGGCACCCCAGCAGGACGATGTGAAGAGCTTTGCCAAACTCAGCGTGCTGGTAACCCTGCGCTCCATCGTGTACAGCGGGGTCAGCACCTTCCTGGTGCTGTATTTCATCCACGTGCTGGGCCAGACAGACACCTTCAGCAGCACCCTGCTAAGCATCTACTACGCCGTGACTGCTGCCTCTTCCCTCCTGGGAGGCAAATTGGCGGACCTGTGGGGCGAAAAGAAAACCATTGTGTTTTCCTGCACCCTGCTGGCACTGGGGCTGATGCTGTTTCCCCGGGTACACAGCGTTCTCGCCGCAGGGCTGCTGCTGGTACCCATGGGCATGGGCATCAGCCTGTGCTACAGCTCCCTGGTGCTCTCCGGCCAGCGTTACCTGCCCAACCATATGGGTCTGGCTTCCGGCGTAACCCTAGGCCTGGCGGTCAGCATCGGCGGCATTGTAGCACCGCTTTTGGGTAAAATCGCCGATACACGGGGCCTGACGGACACCTACTCCATTATCGGCCTTCTGGCCGTCGTCATCTGGGTCCTGGCCCTGTGGCAGACGCCGCTGAAAAAAGCCTGAAAAAACTCCCTTCCCCAGTCCTATTGTGCAGGAACTGACGGAAGGGAGCATTTTTATTTACTGGCCCTTTTACAGCCCTTTGGCCGTAAAGGCGTTTTTCAGCTGGGTAAAAGCCTGTTCCACCACCACTTTGGGGCAAGCCAGGTTGAACCGTTCAAACTGGGCAGTTGCAGGTCCGAAGATTTTCCCGGAGTCCAGCCACAGTTTGGCATCGTCCACCACCAGCTGTTCCAGTTCCTCATCGGTAAGGCCATAGCCAGAGAAATCAATCCAAACCAAGTAGGTGCCTTCGGGCTCCACAAAGGTGGCCTTGGGGAAGTTTTCTTGCACAAAGTTCCGGACAAATACCATGTTCTGGTAAATGTACTGGTTCAGTTCCCGCACCCACTGGGCGCCTTTGGTATAGCAGGCTTTCACGGCTACCTGACCCATGATGCTGCCCTGGCTGTAGCCGGCAGCAGCGTTGGCCTTTTTGTAGGCCTGCCGCAGGGTTTCATCGGGAATGATGATATTGGCAGGCTGGAAACCGGCCACGTTGAAGGTTTTGCTGGGAGAAGTAAAGACCACCAGGTTCTTGTGGAATTTTTTGTCCAGGGTAAAAAAGCTGGTGAAATGGAAACCCGGATAAATAAAATCGCAATGGATTTCGTCATCCAGGATAATCACGTGATGGGCCAGGCAGATTTCTCCCAGGCGCTGGAGTTCTTCCGCAGACCACACCCGGCCTACCGGGTTATGGGGATTGCACAGCAGGAATACCTTTACGTTGTGGTCAATAATTTTCTGTTCAAAATCCGCAAAGTCTATGGTGTAGCGGCCGTTCTCATAATGAAGCTGGTTGTTCACAAACACCCGGCCATTGTCCTCAATGACTTCTTTAAAGGGATAGTACACCGGCTGCTGGATCAGGATGGCGTCCCCGGGCTGGGAAAAGGCCTTCACCGCCGTAGCCAGGCCGTACACCACCCCGCAGCCCAGGGTCACCCACTGGGGTTCAACGGTGTAGCCGTGCTGGGTGGAGAACCAATGGTTCAGGGCTGCAAAGTATTCTGCGTCCGGGTCCGTATAACCAAAAATTCCATGGTCAATCCGTTGGTGGAAGTTTGCCAGAATTTCCTCAGGCAGGGCGAAGTCCATATCTGCCACCCACATGGGCAGCAGGTCCGTGCGGCCCTTGCGCTGCAGGCCAAAGTCGTATTTCAGGCAGCTGGTGCCTTTGCGGTCAATGATCTGGTCAAAATTATATTTGTTTGCCATAACAAGCCCTCTTTTCCCAGTAAATCCTAGAATTTCAATATAATATAGGTATTCTAACATAAAAAGTCCGGCTGATGCAAAATGATTTTGCATCGCCGGACCATTTCTTACCACAAAGACAATTGTTCTTCTTCCGCATGATACCCGGCCCGGCAGACTTCCTTGAAAAAGGCTTCTTCCGTGCCAAATTTGGCCAGGGCTTCCGCCCGCAGGCGGCCATACACCAGCCGGGTGGCATCTACGTCGCTAAGGGCCCGGTGGGCATTCTCGTTGGTGAGCCCATAGAGCCGGACCATGTCGGCCAGCCTGTGCCCCTGCTCCTCCGGGTGAAGGGTCTGGGCATAAATCAGGATATCCACGTAGTCATTTAAAATGGGCGTTCCCAAAAGGGCCTGGGACCGGGCTGCCAGGAATTGGGCGTCAAAGCCCACATTGTAGCCGAGAAGCAGCCCGTCTCCGACAAACTGGGTGAACTGCCCAAGCACGTCCTGGGCAGCCGGAGCCTCCTGGAGCATGGCGTTGGTAATCCCCGTAAGCCGGGTAATAAAGGGGGAAACGAACTGGCCTGTAAAATGGGCCTTAGGCTGGAGCAGGGAAGAAAAGGTATCCACCACTTCTCCCTGAACCACCTTCTCCGCCCCTATTTCAATAAGCCGGTCCCGGTCAGGGTAAAGACCGGTAGTTTCCACGTCCACTACAATATAATTGTCAGGAAAGGCCAATTGGCTTTTGCCCGTGCTGACAGCAGGCGCCCTGCGGCGTTCTTTGTACATACTGCACCTCTTTCTGACCAACGGGCAGCGGGCAGGGATTATCCGAACAAACGAGCCAGGAATCCCTTCTTTTGTTCATACGGTACGGTCTTGATGTCCGTCACCTGATACCCGGTAGCGTCGATAACCTTACGGACCGCTGCCTCGTCCAGTGCTTGTTCTGAGACGATTTCTGTCTGTTTCTTCGTGTGGGAAGACGAAACGCTTTTAACCTTAAAGTGATTGCGAATGGCGTCGTTGATATGGCTTTCGCACATACTGCAAGCCATACCCTCCACACCTACGATACATTTTACCATGGGAAATCCTCCTTGTGTGACCCAAAGGCCAAACTATTTGGTACCCTATACCATCCCGGGGTATCTGTATTTATTATAGTAGGTTCCTGGGAAATGTCAACGAAAAAGTTAGTTTTAGATAACTCAATAATAATTTCCGCCGGAGCTTGTTCATTTGCCCAGGCTGGCTTATACTTAACCTAGATATTTTCCCTAGGAGGCTATTTTTTCATGAAACCCGAAGTATTATTGGAGATTCTTGCCCAGGCAGGCAAATTGAAAACCACCACCCGCCACTGCTTTACAGCACCTGGCCGCAAGGAAAGCGTGGCGGACCACAGCTGGCGCATGGCGCTGATGGCTCTTTTGCTGGCCCAGGACCCGCCGTATAGCTCACTCAATATGAACAAAGTCATAGCCATGTGCCTGATCCACGACCTGGGAGAAAGTTTTACCGGAGATATTCCCACCTTTGTAAAGACAGAGCAGGACCGGACCGAGGAAACCTTTGCCCTGACTAACTGGGTGCAGGAACTGCCTCAGGCCCAGCGCCTCCTATTTACGGAACTCTTTGCAGAAATGGAGCAGAAACAAACGCAGGAAGCCAAAATTTATAAGGCCCTGGACCGGCTGGAGGCGGTAATCAGCCACAACGAGTCGGACCTGGATACCTGGCTTCCCCAGGAATATGACCTGCAATACACCTATGGGGCCGAAGACGTAAAGTTTTCCCCCCAGCTGACCCAGCTCAAAAAAGCCATCGATGCCCAGACCACCGCAAAGATTCAAGCCCAGCGCCAGGGAAAAGATAAAATTTGATTATAATGTTCGGAAAAAAATTGAAAATCAATCGTAGAAGCCCTATACCAGGGCTCCTTTTGTATTAATTTTAGTTATGTAAACTACAACTGCATGGTTAACCCGAACTACTGTCTTGACAACCTGTTTTTTTGTTGTACAATAGCACCCGTGAATGTGTATTTCTAAAGCAGCGTTCCCGAAATGCACAAATAAAACTGAGGCCTGGACCGGCAGCCACAATGACTCTGATCGGCAGGCTCGCCCCCAGGCCGTCCCAACCAGAAAGGATGTTTGAAATGCAGCTGATTCGAACGGTAAAGGAAATTCAGGAATTCGTCAAGACCTGTAAGGCAGAGGGGAAATCCATTGGCCTGGTACCCACCATGGGTGCCCTCCACGAAGGCCATGCATCTCTGATTGCAGCGGCCCACAAGGAAAACCAGGTGGTTATCGTCAGTGACTTCGTAAATCCCACCCAGTTTGGGCCCAACGAAGACTACGATGCCTATCCTCGGAAACTGGAAGCGGACAGCAAGGTTGCAGAAGCAGCCGGTGCCACGGTGCTGTTTGCTCCCTCCCCCGCTGAAATGTACCCCCATAAGGATATGACCTGGGTAGAGGTCACCGGCAATGTCACCAAGGTGCTGTGCGGCCGTACCCGTCCCATCCATTTCCGGGGCGTTACCACGGTGGTTTCCAAACTGATGCATCTGTCCCAGGCAGACCGGGCTTACTTCGGCCTGAAAGACGCCCAGCAGACGGAAGTGCTGCGGCGCATGGTAGAAGATTTGTTTATGCCGGTAGAACTGCGGATTATGCCCATTATCCGGGAAGCCGACGGACTGGCCAAGAGCTCCCGGAACGTGTACCTGTCTCCGGAAGAACGGAAGGCCGCTTTGGTGTTGTCCCGGAGCCTGAAACACGCCAAAGAAGCCTTTGACAAGGGAGAACGCAGCAGCGCTGCTCTCCTAAAGCAGGTAAAAGACGAAATCTCCGCTGAACCCCTGAGCAATATTGACTATGTGGAAATGTACGGTATGCCCGGCCTGACCGAAGTGGAAGAAACCATTTCCGGCCGTGTGCTGCTGGCTGTTGCCGTGAAATTTGGCACCACCCGTCTGATTGATAACGTAGTATTGGAGGCCTAAGTCATGCTGCATCAAATGTTCCATGGCAAAATCCACCGTGCTACCGTGACGGAGGCCAACCTGAACTATATGGGCAGCATTACCATTGACCATAATCTCCTGGACGCTGCCGGCATTCTCCCCGGAGAACGGGTGCAGATTGTCAACAACAACAATGGGGCCCGTCTGGAAACCTACACCATCCCCGGCGCCCGGGGCACCGGCGTCATCTGCCTGAATGGGGCTGCGGCCCGGCTGACCCAGGTAGGTGATACGGTAATCATTATCGCCTATGCCCAAATGGAAGAAGCCGAAGCTCGGAGCTTTGTGCCCAAAGTGGTGATGGTGGACGAAAACAATCACCCGGTAAAGGTCCGGGGCCAGGAAGCCGAACGGGAAATCGGCTGAGCCCGGAAGGAGGACCCCTATGCTGGATAAACTCGTTCATTTTTGTACCCGTTATATGTCCGCTGGCGTTATCCTCATTGGGATCTTGGGCATTGTAGAGCCGGCTTTGCTGAAGCCTTTGGCTCCCCGGATTCCCCTGTTCCTGGGCATTATCATGTTCGGTATGGGCATGAGCCTGACCCCCAGCGACTTTAAGGCAGTGCTGTCCCGGCCCAAAAGCGTGGCCATCGGCTCCCTGCTGCAATTTACCATTATGCCCCTGGTAGCCTATGTCCTGATTCACCTGTTCCAGCTGCCCCCAGCCATTGCCATTGGCGTGGTACTGGTCGGCTGCTGCCCCGGCGGTACAGCTTCCAACGTAATCAGCTACATTGCCCATGCAGATGTGGCCCTGTCCGTATCCATGACCATGGTCAATACCCTGCTGGCTCCTGTGGTAACGCCCTTTTTGGTGTGGCTGATAGCCGGCACCTGGGTGCAGATCAGCTTTGTCTCCATGATGCTTTCCATCGTGCAGATGGTGCTGCTGCCCTTAATTCTGGGGGTAGCCCTGAATACCCTGTTCCCTGCCAAGGTCCAGAAGGTCATCCGGATTATGCCCATGCTGTCCGCGCTGGTGGTTATTCTCACCGTGGGCTGCGTGGTATCCCTGTCCGGCAAAGCCATTGTAGAAAATGGCCTGGTAATCCTGGCAGTGGTAATTCTCCACAACCTGTGCGGGATGCTGCTGGGCGGTTTCTTCGCCAAGCGCTTTGGTCTGAATACGGCCCAATGCCGGGCTATGACCATTGAAGTTGGCATGCAGAATTCTGGTCTGGCCTCCACCCTGGCCCTGATGTATTTCACCGCAGTGGGCGGTATTGCCGGTGCCATCTTCTCGGTGTGGCACAATGTCAGCGGTTCCCTGTATGCTTCCTACTGTATTGGCAAGGACGAAGAAGAAGACCTGGCCTACCAGGAAGCAGACGCTGAAGTCAATAAATAAGTTTTTGCCAAAAGGCTTTGGAGGCTTTTCTCCAGCCCCTTTTCCAGGCAGCTGGCCTTGTGCCGCTGCCTGTTTTTTTGTCTCCTTTTGTTCATTTTGTGACAATTTGGGGAGAACTTTGCTTTTTCCCGGTAAATTTCCTACAATATATTAAGCAGTACTTGACGCACACGTCTTACAAACACTGCCCGCAATTTCTAAAAAAGTTGAGGTATAAGATACTATGACCTATCATAAACGAAAATTGATTCCCACGCTTGTACTGGCTTCTCTGCTCCAAACAGGATTCCTTCTGCCCTCCATTGTCCACGCAGCGGTAACGGATGCACCGTCCCAAGCGGCAGACGGGGTGCTGCCCCCTGCCAAGGAAAAACCGGGGGAGGTTCAGCCAGAAGCTGCCAGTACCTCCAAAGAACAGCCCAAGGCTAACCCAAAGACGGCTCCAGAAGCGGCTGCGGCGCCAACTGACACTCAGGCTGCCCCGCAGACAGCTGTTGCCCCCTTACAGCCTGCTGGAGATTCTGACAATAATGAGGACGTGCCCACGGACGCGGACAGCACCCTGCAGCCCGCTGCCAAAGTGGACCCGGCTACGGGTCTGCCCATTCCCGCCATCCTGTCCCACTACACCCAGACGGATCCCGCCTCCCTGCGGCCCTTCCTGACCTGGAACAAGGTAGTTGGCGCCGTTTACTACGACCTTACCATTACCCTGCCCAACAACACCCAAATGCCCACCCAAAGGGCCTACGTGGAAGGCCTGAACGTAATCCTGCCCCCGGGTACCCAAGGGAATATCCGCTGGACCGTACAGGGCTTTGACCTGGATGACAACCCGGTATCCGCCCCGTCCAAAACAGAGGTTTCCTTTGTAAATCCCAAGGAGGAGCCGGACCTGACCCCGGTGCCCCTGACCCGTTTCAACACCGGCAACGGCACCACCCTGCTCTACCCGGTATACAACTGGATTCCCGTGGACGGCGCTGACCACTACCAGATTGAAGTTCTGAAAACCAACAAAGTAAGCCCTACCTTGCCGGCTTTGGACAAGCAGCTGCTTGAGCGGGGCCGCTCCACCGGCTTTGACTGGTACGATGACAGCTCCCACTACGCCCCCTATACCATGTACTGGCGGGTCCGGGCCATGGACGACAACGACAAGCCCCTGGGGCCCTTTACCGACCCTCTCCCCCTGCGCACCAATCCCAATGACAATTGGGAAATCGGTACCCTGGGCGACAGTATCTCCCACGGGGGCGGCGACCTGTCCTACTCCCCTTCCGACTGGGAATACAGCTACCAGTACTACCTGGACTTTGACTCCATCAATCTGTCGGAAAGCGGCGATACCAGCGCAGCTACCCTGGACCGTTTTGACAAGGACGTACTGCCCTTCCACGTAAAATACCTGATTATCATGACCGGCAGCAACAGCCTTCGGGGCTGGGTCAGCGGCAATTCCGTGATCAGCGACCTGGATGCCCTCCGGCAAAAATGTGCGGATAATGGGATTGTTCCCATCTTCATGACCTTGCCGCCCATCAACCCGGCCAATATCAAGCAGGCCTTTGATGAGCCTACGGCGGACAACTGGCAAAGCCAATTCAAGCTTGTTAACGACTGGATCCGCAGCCAGCCCTACCACATTGACCTGTCCGGAGTTATCGACGAAAATCAGGAGCTGCCCACCAGTCTGGCTGCCGATGGGCTGCATCTGAACTTCCGGGGCAAGCAGCTGATGGCCCAAGCCATCAACAGCCAATGGCCCGGCATCATGGCCGCCCTCCAGCAAAACCATAACTAAACTGCATAGTGACTAGCAAAAAACCAGAAGGTGTAGGGAAATACAAGATAATTTCCCTACACCCTTGTTTTTTATAAATATACCCTATATAATTAAAGAAGGATAATTATTAACTACGAAAGGTGGAATATATATGAGAAACTTTGTAGAGGCCATTGCCAATCGCCGTACCAATTACGCGCTGGGCAAAAATATCCCTGTCAGCAAGGAACAAGTTGTAGAAACCGTGCAGAAACTGGTCCATGAAGTACCTTCTGCCTTCAATATGCAGTCCGGCCGGATTATCATTGCCACCGGCGAAAATCACGACAAAATCTGGAACATTACAATGGAAACCCTGCGGAAAATCGTGCCGGCAGAAGCTTTTGGCCGCACAGAAGACAAAATCAAAGGCTTTGCCGCTGCCTATGGTACCATTCTGTACTTTGACGAAACAGCTACCGTAAAGAATATGCAGGAACAATTCCCTGCCTATGCAGACAACTTCCCCATCTGGGCCCAACAAGCCAACGGGATGATGCAGTTCGCCATTTGGACGGCCCTGACCGATTTGGGCTTGGGTGTCAACATCCAGCATTACAATCCTCTGATTGATGAAGAAGTGAAAAAGACCTTTGGGGTTCCCGATTCCTGGCAGCTGATTGCCGAAATGCCCTTTGGGGAAGCCCTGCAGGCCCCCAATGCCATTACCAAATTGCCCATTGATGAACGGGTAAAGGTATTCTAATTCCAGGCACCTCCTAACCATGGCCTCCAGTCCCTACGGGGATCTGGGGGCCGTTTTTTTTGCGTCCCCAGCGCTTCTGCCCCTTTCTCCGACTTTTTGGGCATAAAAAAAGATACTGTAGGATTTCCCACAGTATCTTGTGTGTCTTACAGGGCAGCTTTAGCAGTTTCAACCAGCTTTGCGAAAGCAGCAGCATCGTTGACAGCCAGGTCAGCCAGAACTTTACGATCCAGTTCAACCCCAGCTTTGGTCAGGCCGCAGATGAAACGGCTGTAGCTCAGGCCGTTGGCACGAGTAGCAGCATTGATACGAGCGATCCACAATTGACGGAATTCGCGTTTCTTTGCTCTTCTGTCCCGACGAGCGTACATCAGGCCTTTCATTACGGTTTCATTAGCTTTTCTGAACAGCTTGCTCTTGGAACCTCTGTAGCCTTTAGCCAGCTTCAGAATGTGTTTATGACGTCTATGAGCAGTTACACCAACTTTAATTCTTGCCATTCTCTTACTCCTCCTTGGATTCTAATCGTGCTTATGCGTAAGGCAGCATTCTTGCTACGCGTTCATGGTCAGTCTTATGAACCAGCGCGGCTTTACGCAGATTTCTCTTCCGGGCAGGAGATTTGTGCTCCAGAATGTGGCTCTTGAAGGCTTTTGCGCGTTTGAATTCACCGGAACCAGTGACTTTAAAACGTTTCGCAGCGGATCTGCGGGTTTTCATTTTCGGCATAATTGACTTCCTCCTTGTTATTTGGCGCTTTTAGGTGCCACAATCATAATCATGTTGCGGCCCTCGAGTTTGGGTTTTCTTTCAACCACAGCAATTTCCTGCAGTTTATCCGCCATTTTATTCAGTAATTCTTCACCCAGTTCAGGGTGGGTCAATTCCCGGCCTCTGAACATAATGGTCACTTTTACCTTGTCACCGCTTTCCAGGAAGCGGACGGCGTTTTTGGTTTTAACGTCAAAATCGTGGTCTTCGATGCGGATACGCAGTTTAACTTCCTTTACATCGATCACTCTCTGGCGCTTACGGGCTTCTTTTTCCCGTTTTTGCTGTTCATACTGGTACTTACCATAATCCATAATCCGGCATACCGGCGGTTTTGCTTTCGGAGCAATTTCCACCAGGTCCAGATGCCGTTGTTCAGCCAGATTCAGGGCCTCACTCAAGGACATAATACCCAGCTGTTCACCATCAGCAGAGTTCACGCGGACTTCTCTAGCACGAATCTCTTCATTAATTCGCAGTTCTTCTTTCGCTATGACTGCTCACCTCCATCAGTTAATCACAACTTCTCAAATTCTCAAAAATAAAAAACGGGCGAACCAAAGTCCACCCGTTCAAAATACGTATCAATGACCCTGTCGAGCGTTGCCGCAAGGTGAGAAGCAGGTGGCCTCTACTTGGTTACTTGATTATAATACCACAGAGGCCCCCCACTGTCAACCGTATTTCTTATTTTTTGTTTTTGATTTCATCCAACAGTTTGGCCGTGAAAGCATCTACGTCCATAGCCCCTTGGTCCCCTTCGCTGCGGCTGCGGACGGAAACCGTGTTGCTTTCCACTTCCTTCTCGCCGATAACCAGCATATAAGGAACCTTCTTGACCTGGGCTTCCCGGATCTTGTAGCCAATCTTTTCATTCCGGTCATCCAGATGTACCCGTACGTTCAGGGCCAGCAGCTTGTCCGTTACCTTCTTGGCGTAGTCATTGTACTTGTCCGTAATGGGCATTACCCGAACCTGTTCCGGAGCCAGCCAAGCCGGGAAAGCACCGGCATAGTTTTCAATCAGGATACCAATGAAGCGTTCAATGGACCCATACACCACTCTGTGGATCATAACCGGACGATGTTTTTGCCCGTCTTCGCCAGTATAGGTCAGATCGAATTTTTCCGGCAGCAGCATATCCAGCTGGATGGTGCCGCACTGCCAGGTCCGGCCAATGGAATCCTTCAGATGGAAGTCGATCTTGGGGCCGTAGAAAGCGCCGTCGCCTTCATTGATGGTGTACTTCAGGCCGAAGTCGTCCATGGCTTTTTTCAGGGCGCCGGTGGTCATTTCCCAGGTAGCGTCGTCACCCA
Organism: Acidaminococcus sp. AM05-11; assembly: GCF_003472805.1. NCBI lineage: Bacteria > Bacillati > Bacillota > Negativicutes > Acidaminococcales > Acidaminococcaceae > Acidaminococcus > Acidaminococcus sp. AM05-11. The sequence continues at coordinate 95,136 of NZ_QRMX01000002.1, forward strand.
TGGAGTTGTCCGGACGGGTGGACAGTTCTGCATGGTAGGTCAGGCCGAAGGTAGCGTATACTTCGTCAAACAGCCGGATGGTTTCTTGGATAACGCTTTCAATCTGGCTGGGCATCATGAAGATATGGGCATCATCCTGGGTGAAGCAGCGTACCCGGAACAGGCCGTGCAGGGCACCGGACAGTTCATGGCGGTGTACCAGGCCCAATTCGCCCACCCGCAGGGGCAGTTCCTTGTAGGAGTGGGGCGTGTTGGCGTAAACCAGCATGCCGCCGGGGCAGTTCATGGGTTTAATGGCGTAATCCTGGTCATCAATCTTGGTGAAATACATATTTTCCTTGTAATGATCCCAGTGACCGGAGGTTTCCCACAGCTGCCGGTTCATGATCATAGGAGTCATAACTTCCTGATAGCCATATTTTCTATGAACTTCTCTCCAGTAATCAATCAGCGTATTGCGGATGATCATGCCGTTGGGCAGGAAGAACGGGAAGCCGGGGCCGTAATCGCTGAGCATGAAGATACCCAGTTCCTTGCCCAGTTTCCGGTGGTCGCGCTTGGCAGCTTCTTCCATCATATGCAGGTATTCTTCCAGTTCTTCTTTGGTGGCAAAAGCCGTACCATAAATACGCTGGAGCATCTTGTTGTGTTCATCGCCGCGCCAGTAGGCACCAGCAATGCTCATAAGCTTGAACGCCTTTACACGGCCCGTGGAGGGGCAATGCGGGCCGGCACACAGGTCGGTGAAGTCGCCCTGGGTATAGGTGCTGATAACGGCATCTTTCGGCAGGTCTTCAATCAGTTCCACCTTGTAGGGTTCATCTTTTGCCTTGAATTTGGCCAAAGCTTCTTCCCGGGGCAATTCATTGCGCACCAGAGGATAGTTGGCTTTGATGATTTTGCCCATTTCTTTTTCAATGGCAGCCAAATCTTCCGGCGTAAAAACGTGTTCACTGTCCAGGTCATAGTAGAAGCCTTTGTCAATGGCAGGGCCAATGGCAAACTTCGTGCCCGGGAACAGATGCTGAATGGCCTGGGCCATGACATGGGAAGCCGTATGGCGAATGGCATGGAGGCCTTCTTCAGAATCCGGAGTAACGAATTCCACCTGGGCATCGTGGTCCAGGGTATCGCTCAAATCTTTGTTGACACCGTCAACCTTGGCCAGCAGGGCTTGTTTGCCCAGTTTCTGGGACAGGCTCTTGGCAATGGACAGCAAGCTGCTGCCTACTTCAACTTCTTTTACACTGCCATCCAGCAGTTTTACTTGAATCATTGACATGATAGTTCCTCCTCTATTCTTAGCCAGGCAAAACAAAAAACCCGTCCCTGTAATAGGGACGGGCCTAAGCTCGCGGTTCCACCCTGATTGGTTCGACAATACGAACCCTCTCGGACCCTTTAACGCAGGATTACGATCTGGCTTACTATTGGTTCAGCAGATGGTTTGAAGGTGGTTACCTGCCACTTATCCGGGTCGGTTCTCAGCATTCCGACTTCTCTGTACAGCATCTATGACAGCTTGTCCTTCGCATTACCTTTGGCTTTTGAAATTGGCTTAATTATACCACGGGAGAAAATATTGTCAACCCCGGAGAACCATTTTCCAAAAATAATCCCCTACGGGAAGCTTTTTGGAATAAAATGTAACATTTCATACATAGAAAGTACAATCTAAAAAAATGCTGAAAATTCTACTGCCTTCCAGTTTCCCCTACGCCCCCCACTCTGCTACAATCCATCTTATAAAGGGGGAGTTCAAATGGATCGTTCTGATACTATGCATACCATGTATGACAAAAAGGGCCCTGTGGTGGCCAAGAATTTTGAAAAACGGGGCTTTGCAGCCTATTACTGTCCCACCCAGGAAGAAGCTCTGTCCAAGGCCATTTCTCTGATTCCAGCCACGGATGTGGTTTCCTGGGGCGGCACCGTTTCTGCCACCCAAATCGGCCTGCTTGACTACGTAAAGGCCCACAACAAGGTGATTGACCGGGATACCGCCAAAAATCCTGCGGAAAAATGGGAGCTGATGCGCCAGGCCCTGCTCTGCGACACCTACATTATGGGCAGCAACGCCGCCACCGAAGACGGCCAGCTGTTTAACGTGGACAACAACGGCAACCGGGTAGCCGCCCTGTGTTTTGGTCCCAACCAGGTTCTGGTCATTTTGGGCATGAATAAATTTGCCCCCACCCTGGAAGCCGCCATTGCCCGGGCCCGTTCTGTGGCTGCCCCCATCAACACCCAGCGCTTTGCCATCAAAACACCCTGTCTGGTCAATGGCATGTGTGCCGATTGCCTGAGCCCCGACAGCATCTGCAACCAGTTGGTCCACACCCGCCGCAACGGCGGCCCCAAAGGCCGGATCAAAGTGATTCTGGTAGGAGAAAATCTGGGCTATTGAAGCCAAAATCCTATAAAAGGCTGTCCGTACTTGGGCAGCCTTTTTTGATTTTCCAGCTTGGTGAATTGGAGACTTCCTGATTTTCCGCTTTTTCCCGGGGTCTCACAAGGCGCCGGCTTTTACCCAAAATTAGCCCCTCAGAAGGCTGTTTATCTCTTCGTTGGCCAGTTCTTGCGCCTGCTGCCGTCTCCAATTCAGTTCCCGCGCATACTCCTGCTCGTCCAGCCCTTCCGGAATGTCCCGTTTCAGGATTTCCAGGGTCTCCTGTTCCCGTTCTTCCACATCGTCAAGGAATTTCTCCAGACTGGCCTGGGGATGTTTCAGCTCTTTTAAGAGTCTCGGATTATAATCCTTCAGGTCCTCAATCAACGCTTTCGCTCTGCTGCTGTTTTTACCCATTTCTCTCGCCTCCAAATTGTCTAAAATACCATTTCGTTTATTTCAAGCCTGGAAATTTCAGGTTTAAAATAAATTTTTATAGAAAAAGCCGATTCCCCAATCCCCATACCTACCCTACATCCACATTTCTTTTTGAAGCAATCACATGTTCCACCTTATGTAGAGCAGCCATTAAGACACTCATATAGCGTCTTGTAATATGTTTCATAGTCTACAGAATCCGGTAGTCCGGAAACGCCGCCGTCCCCAGTCTCAAGAATTTTCCAATTTCCATCTTCTAACTCGGCATAATCCACGGTGTAGTAATTGCTGCCCAGCCTGCGATAGTGGTCAATCAGCTTCTGCGGAGGCCTTGGGGTAGCTGTTCCTTGGCCCGAATTGCGACTGATTGATGCCGGTATATGGTTGATGTAAAACACTCGATATTCGTTTGTATGATTTTCATACCGTTTTAGCGGGAGGTACTCTTTAATACAGATACCGCCTGTCAGCAGGTCTCCCCGGTACTTGTAAAATTCTCCCATCCAATAATCAAACTCCTGCTGAGTTACCGCTGCATCAAAATATTTGGGGAACTTTGTTCCCTTAACTGACTTCACATAGTCTTTCACCATGAAGCGGGAGAACTGTTTCTGAAGCTCAGCCACTGGAATCTCCGCATGAAGTGGATAAATCAGCATTTTCGCTGTATCTGCCTCCACGTATGGATACACATTGGGAAAAGTATGCAGCAACTTATATTGTTCCGGACTGGTAATTAATTGGATATTCTCCTTCAGCAGCAGGTTATAAAATTTTTCATATTGCTCCGGTTTCATCATCCACCCCCTGTAAACCGCCCTTGTAAGCTCTGCGGGAGCAGTGGATAGAATCAGTCTGCCTTCCTCAAACCAGGCATCATACCCAAATAAAGTCGCTCGAAACAATCCAGTACCCAATGCTGCCAGGTACTCCTCTCGCAATTCCTCATCTACTTTCTTAGGGTCAAAATAACTGGAAGGAAAAATAAGCATACTCACCAACGCCATCACTACCTTTTTTCTTATATAAAACCTCCTGCATTCGGTGCCTGCGCTATACAGATTTTGTCGCTTCTTGGCAAAGTATCAAATCCCTCCTGTCTTTACTTCAAAATTGCCAAAGCCAGTGCAATCAGAGATATTGCCAGTGCCAGATAAGAAATATATTTGTCCATGTTTCTCCCCCCCTCCTCATACGATTCATACCACAGCCCGTAATCACCCTAAGCCCTATTGCCATTACGCTTTTGCCGTGTATATTCATAAGCAGCATCATACCGCAAGCCATTATCACCAGGATACGGCTTATCGTGCTTTATTTCTTCCCACCAAATTTTCTTAGGGATTCCCTCAGGAAAAGCATCACAATAAGGACGGCCTATCATGTCTTCCCTTGGATAAACAGCATAATGTTTGCACGTCATACATTTACATATTGGAAACATAAACAAGACCTTGCCTCTTGAATAAGATCTGATTCTTTCACAGCTAGCCACACTGTAAAACGTTTGCAGTTTTTAAAATCCCTCCAGTTTTTCTTCTCCCTTCAGTATAGCAGATGTCCTGGTCAAAAAAGCTCCCAGAAGTTTTGCTGTCGTTTTCTTCCCGGCTGCCCAGTACAATTTGAACCAAACAAAAAAGGAGCCCCTCGCAGGGACTCCCTTCTTGTTGCTTATTTCTTCGGTTCACCATACAGCCGGTTCATTCCTTCCCGGGTCACCAGCCAAATCCGGCCAGCCTTTCTGGCTTCGGTTGGCAAAAACCGGGGAGCATTTCCTTTATACCCCGTACATGCCTGCTGCACCGTAACAGGAGATTTTCCCCAAATTTCCGCTGCTTCCGCAGCTGTCATCACCTCATCCAGCAACATTCCATTCACCCCCAAAATGTATCTATGCTCTTATTATGCCCGTTTGCAGGCATATCGTCAAATGGTTCCCGCGCAGTATAAGCAACAACAGCTACTGCAACAATTACCCGAAATAGGGGCTTAATCAAGCTCTCTTATTGATTTTATTTCAGAAGGGTAAAAAGTGAATCCCTTATTTTCAATTCCTGGTACGTCTAAAACTATAAATTCATCTTCATCATCTTCTATTTCACCAGCTGGATAGTAACCGGACACGTGACCTTTCCAACTCTTTTCGTCCACGTCGATTATTTCCACGTTTCGGCCTAAATATTCATATATGTTTTTCATTATCGTTCCACCCGCCTTGATACGACATGAGTTTCTGTCTTTGGGTAGTAAATTGTAAACCCTTTTGTTCCTGCTTCTCGTTGTTATGTAAGGCAAACTACCTACTACCGTGTCTTCTATAACCTCTTCGATTCTATCCTCCGTTATTACTATGCAAAATTTATTCAATTCCATGGAAATTATTAACTAATTTTTATACTTCATCTATAAAAATCGTCAGCTTATTTTTCTTCTCTCACTAAAGGCGGGTGCGTTTTCAAATACTCTTTTTTTATTTCTTCTTGTCTAGCCATTGCCTCTGCAAGTAGTCCGTCTTCATCTTCCACGATTTCAAATTTCCCGTACAGTCCTTCTTTATCAAGGGATTGCGGCCTTAACATGTAGTAAAGATAATCTTCCTCTGACTCATCAATTACGCGAATGAAAGGTGGTTCAATGCCTACCACATCATAAATCACATTAGATTTTAATAAAGTAACACCTAAATCCGGACCTACATAACGCACTTTTCCAACAATTTTTTTCTTCACGGCACATCACCTTCTCTTAATACTTTTGATTTAAATCAAACATTGAATTTCATATTAGCATTTCTGTACCAATGAAGGGCAAATAAATAGGCATCAGATTTTATTACTCCAATACATGCAGAATCAATGAAACACAATCTTTTTCGCCTGCGGTATTAAAAAGTACTCTGCCAAAACAGAAGAGCTTTTAGCTGCCTGGCAACAACGCTGCCGCCGAGATAACGATTATGGCACACGTTAAATCCGTTCTTAGTCTTCATCGTCATAGCCCAAAGTTTTCTGCGTATACTCGGTCTGCTCAAAAGTCAACGCATCACCCTGACTTATAACAATCAAGGCAATAGGCAGGGGGGCATTCAGATCGTAATTTGGAGGGGTATCAGCAAGAACGAAATAATCATCTGGTCCAAAACTCTTTCTTGCTGCTCTAAATTTTTTGACGGAAAGATGATGTTCGGCACAATATTTTTCAATCTCCGGTATTCGTTTTTCCCAATACTTAACATCTGACATCGAAATCATCCCTTCTCATAAATTTTATACAGGCATAAAGCGTACCCTGCCAAAACAGAAGTGCTTTTACCTGCCCAGCAGCGACGCTGCCGCCGAAATAATGGTTGCAGCACCCTTCACTCCATTTTTAGTCTTCATCATCATTGCCCAAAGTTTTCTGCGTATACTCGGTCTGCTCAAAAGTCAACGCATCACCTTGACTTCTAACAATCAATGCAGGAGGCAGGGGAGCATTCACATCGTAATTGGGAGGAGTATCAGCAAGAACGCAATAATCATCTGGCCCAAAACACTTTCTTGCGGCTCTAAATTTTTTGACGGAAAGATGATGTTCGGCACAATATTTTTCAATCTCCGGTATTCGTTTATTCCAATACTTCAGTACAGACATCGAAATCCCTCCTTCCAATAAAGATTATATCGGCCTTGTGAACTATAGCTGATGCCACTTCATTGATAAATCGAGTTCTAATATGTAAAACAGCCCCTGCTGGTCAACTACTGACTGAACTATAGTGCTATTATTGATAAACACTGGAAACCTTATGGGTACGAATTGGCCCCTTCAGTATTTCGCTCACATCCTAGAGCATAACAGGGGACTACAAGGCTCTTGTCTAATGTGAGCCATACAACAGCCGTCCAAAGAGAAATTACCTTGGTGCGTAGCTGCTTTGGATACGGTGAACTGCTAAGGAGTTATCAGCCAGCACGGCTGACTGAGGAAGTTTATTTTCATTTTTTCACAGCCTCTATAACTCAACATTTTCTATTTCTGAAGATATTTCCGACAGGCTTTTACCATCAAAAAAAGGTTTGTTCATAACTTCCTCAATGCTTTTCATTGTTTCGTATTTATCACCATACCACACGTCGAATTCATGTGCTGAAAATGGGTCTACCCCACAATGAATACCCTTGTAATCAAAGAGTACGTGTGTAAATAAAGAACTGATTCTATCTTTTAAGATTTGGCTGTTCATAATATATCCACACCCTCCTTTCTTTCCTCATCGGCCAATTATCTTGTTGTTTTTCCAACAATTTCTTTATTCTCATTGCCGATATATCTCACCCTTTTGGAAGCAGTCTTTCTTGTGTTGTTCTATTGTCACTTTTATGGTCTTCAATTTCTTCTTTAGTATATTCATCTCTTGAATTCAAAAAACCGTGTTCCTAAACATCGACTCCTGTCGATCTTTTAAATTTTTCCAGTTGGCATCAGCTCCTTTACAGAGATTATATTCTGCCTTTGACTGCTCCTCAGTTGATTGCTGTGCCCTGGTTGTTGCAGTGCTAGTGAACTTATAAACTTTCTTCTCTTTGCTCTTCTAATATCAGTATAGCAGAAAGTATGGGTAAAAGAACGGTCAGTTCCTGCAGCAAGCTGTGTGCAATTCCACTTTTTGAGGGAAACCTGAAATGGCCTGTGTGCAAAATATGTGCACTTTTGGCAGGATACTCCTCCGCGCCCCTTTTCCGCAAACAAAAAAGAACCGCAGCCAGCCTTATTCAGGCTTGCTGCGGTTCTTGCTAAACCGTCACGGTTTCAATCCGAAAGATGGTGGAGATGAGGGGAGTCGAACCCCTGTCCGAAAGCATTGTCATGCAACTTTCTCCGAGCGCATCCGTCATACTTTATTTCGCAGCCTCATCGCCTAACGGCGGGCTAATCAGCTGCTATCTCGATGGGTTTCCCCACAGGCCTCCGAGAATTGGTCCATGGGTATCCTGCAAGTGTCGTCTGCTCTTCTTCAGCAGGAATGAAGAAGGGAGACGTTAGCATTTAAGCTGCTAAAGCGTAAGAATCGTCTGCGTTTATAACGCGTTTCCACCGTTTAATGGGGTTGATGGAATCCCAGCTCGCTTATCACACCACATCTACCCCCGTCGAAACCGGTACATCCCCAAGGGTATTTGTAACAATTTATTATAGCATGGAATTTCCTATTTTGTAAAGCTGATAAAATTCCCTGCCCAGTCTAAAAGAAGACCTGCCGCAGCAGGTCTTCTTCCATTCCTAGTTAAGTTTACTGGCTTTGTTTTTGCAGGAATGCCCGAATGGGGCCAAAGCCTTCAATCTTGGACAGTTCCTCGCCGCTCTTTACCAGCAAGGTGGGTGCGCTTTGCACCTGGTATTTCTCTGCCAGTTCAGGATGTTCTTCCGCGAAGATTTCCCGGAAATCAGCTCCCTTGGCTTTCAGTTCCTGTACCGCCCGCTTGCAGTTGGGGCAGGTATGGGTACCAAAGAGAATCCAGTTGCTTTGGGCCGTGCTGGGAGCCTGTTCTTCCTTTACCATAAATACAGGGCGTTCTGCCTTACTGGGTTCTGCTTTGTGCAGGTAGGAATGGGCCAGGTCATAAACCTTCCGGTCCTTGAATTCCTGTACCTTGCCGTCGTTCCAGTTCTGAATCGGCCGATAGTACCCGGTGATCCGGCTGTAGACTTCGGTTTTTCCGCCGCAGTACGGGCAGGTGTATTGCTCGCCGTCCAAATAGCCGTGCTCCTTGCAGATGGAATAGGTAGGAGACAGGGTGAAATAGGGCAGCTTGTAGTTTTCGGCAATCTTCTTCACAAGGGCGGCAGAGGATTTCCAATCCGGCAGTTTCTCGCCCAAGAAGGCGTGGAAAACGGTACCGGAAGTGTACAGGGTCTGCAGTTCATCCTGGACGTCCAGGGCGGAGAAGATATCTTCGGTGTAGCCCACAGGCAGGTGGGAAGAGTTGGTATAGTACGGGGTACCGTGTTCGTTGGCGGTAATGATGTCAGGATATTGTTCCTTGTCATGCTTGGCCAGCCGATAGGTGGTGGATTCTGCCGGGGTTGCTTCCAGGTTGTACAGGTCGCCGTACTGTTCCTGGTAGTCTCTCAGGCGCTCCCGCATGTGCAGCAGCACTTCCTTGGCAAACTTCTGGGTTTCCGGATGGGTCAGGTCTTTCCGGAGCCAGTTGGCGTTCAGGCCTACTTCGTTCATACCAATCAGGCCAATGGTGGAGAAGTGGTTGTTGAAGGTGCCCAGGTACCGTTTGGTATAGGGGTACAGGCCGGCCTCCAGGAGTTTGGTGATGACCGTTCTCTTGGTTTTCAGGCTCCGGGCGGCAATATCCATCATATGGTCCAGACGGCCATAGAAGTCCTTTTCGTCCTTGGCCAGGTAGGCAATCCGGGGCAGGTTGATGGTGACAACCCCTACGGAACCGGTGGATTCCCCGGAACCGAAGAAGCCGCCGGACTTCTTTCTCAGTTCCCGCAGGTCCAGGCGCAGACGGCAGCACATGCTGCGGACGTCGCTGGGTTTCATGTCGGAGTTGATATAGTTGGAGAAGTACGGGGTACCGTATTTGGCGGTCATTTCAAACAGCAGCCGGTTGTTTTCCGTGTCGCTCCAGTCAAAGTCCTTGGTGATGGAGTACGTGGGAATGGGATACTGGAAGCCGCGGCCGTTGGCGTCCCCTTCAATCATGTTTTCGATAAAGGCCTTGTTGACCATATCCATTTCGGCTTTGCAGTCGCCGTAGGTAAAGTCGCATTCTTTGCCGCCTACAATGGCCGGCACGTCCTTCAGGTCCTCGGGAACCGTCCAGTCCAGAGTAATGTTGGAGAACGGTGACTGGGTGCCCCACCGGGAGGGAGTGTTCACGCCGTAAATAAAGGATTGGATGCATTGCTTCACTTCTTTGTAGGACAGGTGGTCCACTTTTACAAAGGGTGCCAGGTAGGTGTCAAAGGAAGAGAACGCCTGGGCTCCTGCCCATTCATTCTGCATAATCCCCAGGAAGTTTACCATCTGGTTGCACAGGGTGGACAGGTGGCTGGCCGGGGAAGAAGTAATCTTGCCGGGGATGCCGCCCAGGCCTTCCTGGATCAGCTGTTTCAGGCTCCAGCCGGCGCAGTAGCCGGTGAGCATGGACAGGTCGTGGATGTGCATGGCAGCGCTCTTGTGGGCATCCGCCACTTCCTTGTCATAAATTTCGTTGAGCCAATAGTTGGCTGTAATGGCACCGGAGTTGGACAGGATCAGACCGCCTACAGAATAGGTCACAGTGGAATTTTCCTTTACCCGCCAGTCGTTGACTTTCAGGTAGTTGTCCACCAGGTCCTTGTAGTTCAGCAAAGCGGAGTTCACGTTGCGAACCTGTTCTCTTTGTTTCCGGTACAGGATATACGCCTTGGCCACATCAGCATAGCCCGCATCGGACAGGATTTTTTCCACGCTGTCCTGGATGCTTTCCACACCAATCAGGTCGTTTTTGATCTTAGGGTCAAAGTCAGCTGTCACCTGCAGAGCCATCATATTGATAATACTGGGATGATAGTTCTTATGCAGTGCCTCAAAGGCCTTTGTAATTGCCTTACTGATTTTGGCAATTTCGAAGTCTACGATTTTGCCATCCCTTTTTACCACCGAATACATGGCTGATTCCCTCTTTCATTTCGATTTCGCAATTTCTGTGTGCTTGTTTATTCTACCCCGTTTCCCGGGTGTTGTCAATATGATGTATTGTTTATTTTAATAAATACTATATATAGTATGTTTACGCTTTTTAACAATTTTTCACGGAAATCTCCCAAAGCCCCAGTACATGGGTTCTCTCCCGTTCTGAGTGTAAGGTCAGGTCCCTGGAAAAAAGAAATTTTGCGTTCCTCTTGACCTGTATCTTGTGTCAAGAGGAAAATTTTCCGAATTTTTTCAAAAACACCTGTCCAAGCAGCATAAACAAATATTCGCTGTCTAAAAATAATTTCACAAAAGTCAAGCAGCCAGCGGTTGTCCGCCAGCTGCTCCGCCAGGTTCCTGCTAAACGCCCCGGAGTGCCACCTTGTCCGCCACCGGCCGCAGCAATTGCGCATAGGCTTCCAGTTCTTCTTTGGTGGGAGCAGAAAGGCCGGCAAAGGGTACCGTATCCCGGTCCTGGAAGGCCTGGAGGTAGTAGGCGGGAATCTTCCTGCCGTAGGCCTCTACCAGGGGCAAAAACGCCTTCTGCAGTTCCTGAAACCGTTCCTTGGTATGCAGCTGTGCCACAGTGGTGGTACGCAGCTCAAAGGCCGTTTTATGAGAAAAGAGCAGCCGCAGGCTCTGCAAAATCAGGTCCAAGGGCACCTGCTCCACCCCACTGGCTGCAGCATAGCCCTGGGGAGAATTCTTGATGTCCATGGCCACGTAGTCTACCAGCTTTTTGTCCAGCAGTTCCTGCAGCACCGCTGGATAGCAGCCATTGGTATCCAGTTTGGTCAGATACCCCAGTTGTTTCAGCTCTCCCAAAAAATCTGCCAGGTCCGGCTGCATACAGGGTTCTCCCCCGGAAACCACCACACCGTCCAAAGTGCCCTGTCGCTTTCTTAAATACTCCAGGATATCTGGGATATGAAGGGCCGGGATTTGGGCGTCCAGAAGCTCACTATTGTGGCAATAGGGGCATCTCAGGTTGCAGCCGCCGGTAAACAGGGTGCAAGCCACCTTATCCGGATAATCCACCAGACTGAGTTTTTGCCAGCCCGCAATGAACATATGCCATGCCTCCTTCAAAATTTCCTGCTGCGTGTCAGACGGGCCTAAGCCCAGCCCAGCCTGCCGCGCTGCTTTGGCAAAAGGCTCCTGCCCAGACAGGAAAGCCCTTCGCCCGTTGTTTAATACTGTGCCGGACCACATTGCCAGTTCCGGCACATAACCTTCCCTATGATACCACAAATCGGACCCTTTGCTGCAGCTTTTCCGAAATCCTCAGTTTTTCTTATAGTTCTACAAGCTAGCAATCTTGTGTACATAATACAATATGCATAATTATTTTTCTATGTCGGTATTTTTGGAATATTCATTCATTAAGTAATTCAATCATAATTTGTGGTTTGCAAAAAAGCCGCGCGGGTCACCTGCCAGGCACTCCCGCAGCCCAGCCAAACGTCTCCCATTCCCGGCCCCGCGAAAGTACCTGGCGCGCCCCCGGGGAACCCTCCAGACAAATACCCAGCCTGTGCAGTTTACTGCCGGCTTCCCCTTCTCCCCAGGTTCCAACGTAAAAAAGCAGCCATTCCGGAAAACCGGAATAGCTGCTTGGCAGGCCTTCTGGAGCAAACCCAAGACTGCGAAACTGGCCAGATTACATCAGGCCGTGAGCAAAGTTCAGGAACCAGGTGATGATCACTGCGTTGGTGATATTGCTCAAGAAACCGCCGATAACGGGCACTACGAAGAATGCCAGTTTGGAGTATCTGTAGGTATCGCAGACGGTGGTCATGGTGGTCATGGATACAGGCACAGCGCCCAGACCGAAACCAGTATGGCCAACGGAGATGATAGCTGCATCGTAATCCTTGCCCATCAGCGGGAAGTCTACCAGGTAGCAGTAGAAGATGATGAACACAGCTTGTGCCATGCACAGGATGAACAGCTGCAGGCCCAAACCGGACAGCTGCCACAGTTTCATGGAGATGATGGACATAGCTACGAACAGACCCAGGGAGAAGTCGCTGACGGTGTCAATGCCTTCGTACAGACGGTCATGGTTGCCAGGTTTGGAATCGTAGTACAGACGTACCAGAATACCACCCAACATGCAGCATACGTGAATCGGGAAGTTGATGGAGAAGTGTTTCAGGATTACCATGAAAACGTCACCAACGCCCAGAGCCAGCATCATCAGGAACATAGCTTGAATAACGTCCCCTTTGTAGATGGCTAAACCAGTAGCATTACCAGTTTCTTCAGCAGACAGGCCCTTACCATCTTGGGAAGGATCTTCCAGGTGATGTCATCTGATAATGAAACGGCCGAACGGACCACCGATGATGGAACCGGAAATCAGGCCGAAGGTAGCAGCTGCAATAGCTACTTCCAGGGCAGCCGGAGCGCCCATGTTAACAGCTACCGGAGCAAAAGCAGCAGCGTTGCCGTGACCACCGGTCATAGGAATGGAACCGGTCATCATAGAAATCAGCGGCGGAACGTGCAGAACTTGGCCCAGGCCAATGGCCAGAGCGTTCTGCAGGGCTGCCAGGACGGCTGCGGAAATGCAGAACAGGACAACATACTTACCACCGGTTTTCAGCAGGGACAAGCTTGCTCCAGCACCGGAAGCCGCGAAGAAGATACAGTAGAACAGGTTGTTGGCTACTTTGTAATCGAAGTTCAGTTCACAAACGCCAAATTCATACAGTGCCAAAGAAATGATTGCAAAAATCGTACCGCCTACTACAGCACCGGGCAGACAATATTTCTTCAGGATGGAGAACTTGCTTCTCAGCCAGTTACCAAACCAGATAGACAATACAGCCAAAGCCAGTGTGTGGAACATGGATAATTTGATTACCATAGGTCCCATAAAATAATACCCCCTCTAATAATAAAAACCCTCTTTGGAAAATCATGTAGCGCTCCAGTTGCATGACTTTCTCTTGAGGGTTATTGTATCATGTTGCATATGAAATTTCAATGCAATTATCAGAAGATTTGCACCTATAATTTTTTCTTAATGATTCTGTAATGGTGTACTTTTCAAACAATGGGATCAATCTGGCCCTTTTGTTTCATTTCTTCCGCTTCTGCCCGCAGCCGCTGGATTCTTTGCTCCGTGGACGGATGGGTGCTGAACAGGGCCTTAGCATCCCGGGCACTAAAAGGCGAGATAATAAACATATGGGCTGTAGCTTCCGTAGCCCGGGGCATGGTACGCATATGGGCGTAGCCGTCAATCTTTTCCAGGGCGTCCGCCAGGGCGTCAGGATCTCCGCAGAGCTCACCCCCGGTATGGTCCGCCATATATTCCCGGGTCCGGGAAATGGCCAGTTGGATAATGGCTGCTGCCAAAGGTGTCAGCACCAGAATCAGGATGGCCCCCAGCGGGTTTCTCCGGTCATCGTCCCGGCTGCCGCCGAACCAATAGGCAAAACGGGCCAGCAGGGAAATCACCCCGGCCATGCCGGCCGCAATGGTGCTGATCAGGATATCGTTGTGTTTGACATGGCTCATTTCGTGGCCCAGAACGCCGGCGATTTCCCGGGGTTCCAGGGTTTCCATTAGGCCCGTGGTCACGCAGACCGCTGCGTGTTCCGGGTTTCGGCCGGTAGCAAAGGCGTTGGGCAGAGCCGTATCCACCACGTACACTTTGGGCATGGGCAGTCCAGCCCGCTCAGCCAAACGGGCTACAATGCCGTAGAGCATGGGGGCACTTTGGGCGTCCACCGGTTTGGCCCGATACTGGGCAATGACCATTTTGTCACTGAACCAATACATCAGTACGTTGGACAACAGGGAAAAAGCCAGCATAAAGGTCATGCCGCTGGTTCCTCCCACATAATCACCAATCAAAAGCATCAGGGCTGTCAGAAAGCCCATGAGCAGGGTCGTTTTCAGCATTGCAGATTCCTCCTATTGCAAAAGGTCCGTTACCGGGACCAGGGTAATGCCGGAAGTCTTTACTGCGGCTTCGCTGCGCCGCCAGGCCTCCGCCGTGTTGGGGCGGGCGTGGCAGATGACAATCATGGCTCCGTAGCGGTCCGCGTCTTTGATGGCTTCCGCAATTCGCTCCTGAATGGCCGCAATATCGCTGCTGTTATCCAGGAACATACTATTATGCCCCGTAAGAATCCCTTCCTGCCGGGCAATTTTTTCTGCCACCGAAGTACTGATGGTCCGGCTGTCCACAAAGAACAGGCCGTCCCCGCCAATAACCTTCAGCGCCGCCCGAATGGTAGGCCCATCGGAGGTGGCTTTGGAACCCTGGTGGTTGTTGACCCCCTGGATTCCTGGCAGGCTGTCGATGGCTTCGCGGGTATAATTTTGGATTTGTTCAGCGGTCATCCCCACCCGTACAGCCCGGGTCTCAGAACTGCCGCCGCTGACAGGTTCCATGGGCAGGTGCAGCATGGCAATGTGCCCGCTGCCCTTAATGATGGACAGGGCCTCACTGCTGTTGGGTTTAAAGGGAATCACGGCATAACTAAACGGAAAAGGCAGGCTGGTCAGGGTCCGTACCGGATCCAGGGCGTAGCCGCAGTCGTCGATAATGACGGCCAGTTTCCCGTGATATTTTTGACCGGACAGCGCTGCCAGGGGACCTTCCTCCCTTGTAGCGGAAGAAGGCGAAGCCTTTTGCTGGGGCTCCGTCTTCTTGGCCGGTGGTTTTTCGGTTTTGGTTTCCGGGGTTTTCTCTGACGGGTGCAGATTCTTTTTCACGGTATCGGTAATGGTTTTGGCCGCAGAGCCAGGAACCGTCTCCGTTCCTCGCCCTGTGGCTGCATACACCATTCCCACCAGGACGGCACATACGGCCAGTCCCAGCAGCCAGCGGAAGGGACCCCGTTTCCCCCGCTGGCTTCTTCTGGTGGCTCTTTTTTTCATAATCTGTCCTTTACGCTCTGGGGTGTGCCTTGTCGTACACAGCCTTCAGGCGGTTGTTGGTCAAATGGGTATAAATCTGGGTAGTGGAAATATCCGCATGTCCCAGAAGTTCCTGCACCGTACGCAGATCCGCTCCGTTGTCCAGCATATGGGTGGCAAAGGAGTGGCGCAGGATATGGGGCGTCAGGGACTTGTTGATGCCAGCCTGCTGCCCGTAGGTTTTGATGATCTGCCAGAAACGCTGCCGCGTCATGCCGGTACCCCGCACCGTCAGAAACAGCAGATCACATTCCCGGCCCGCCTTCAGAAAATGAGGACGCACCCGGTTGATGTACTCTTCCAAATAGGACACAGCATATTTCCCCAAAGGAATAAGCCGTTCCTTAGAGCCCTTGCCATAGGCAATGACGTAATGGGTCTGCAGATTTACGCTGGAGACCGTCAGGCTCAGCAATTCTGTGACCCGCATGCCGGTGGCGTACATGACCTCCAGCATGGTCCGGTCCCGAAAGCCCTCGTTTTGGCTCAGGTTGGGCTGGGCAAACAAACGCTTTACTTCGTCCAGGCTCAGGACCTTGGGCAGCAACATACCGCGGCTGCCAGCCTCTACCACTTCCGACGGGTCATCCTTGATGTAGCCTTCCGTTACCATAAAACGGAAAAACGACTTCAGGGCGGCCAGTTTCCGGGCGGAAGAAGTAGCTGCATAGTTTTCAGCTTTCAGCACCTGCAAATATTGGACGATATCATCCCGGGTAATTTCCGAGAGGCTTTTCTTGGTCCAGGTTGCAAACAGGCGCAAATCTCTGCCGTAGGACTCTCTGGTATTTACCGAGAGCCCCAACTCTACGGTCAGATAGTCCAGAAAGGTTTCGATCTCTTTTTCCAGCTTGTTTTTTAGTGTCACCCTAATCATTCCCTTTTTTTAGGACTAAGACAGGTTCTGCCTCCAAGGGTGCGATGGTAGAAATAGCGTGCTTATAGATCAGCTGCTGTTTTCCCTCGGACTCCATGATGACAGTAAAGTTGTCAAATCCCCATACTTTTCCTCTTACTTGAAAGCCGTTCAGCAGATAGATCACAATGGACCGTTTCTCACTTCTGACTTTGTTCAAAAAGCTGTCCTGTAAATTTAGCGGTTTGCTGGTGGTTGTTGTCATAATTCTTTACTCCCCTTAGTAAAAGTTCTTTTGGTGCAAGTCCTCCATCATTTCTTTGATGCAAGCCTCATAACAGGGTGGTTCTGTCAGTTCAAACCAATGGATATAGGGCATTTTCTTGTACCAGGTAATCTGCCGTTTGGCAAAGTTGCGGGTGGCCTGCTTGATTTTGTCAATGCATTCCTGCCTGCTCCACTCCCCATCAAAATAGCGCAGGACCTGTCTGTAGCCAATGCTCTTCATAGATTGGGCATCCCCCTCGACGCCTTCCTCCAGAAGTGCCTTGGTTTCCTCAAACAAACCCTGTTCCACCATGATGTCAACCCGGCGGTTAATCCGCTGGTACAAAATTTCCCTGGGCATAATCAAGCCATAGACAGCGGCTTCATAGGGGCTTTCCGGGGCCCTTTCCACCGAAACCCTGTCTCCGCCCAGTATGGTTTCTACACTTCTTATTATACGCCTTCTGTCGTTAATCTTCAATTGTGCAGCGGCTTGTGGATCAAGTTCTTTTAAGCGCTGGTAAAGGGCTGCATTGCCGTTATGTTCGGCAAACTCCTCTAATTCCCGGCGTAGCTTGGCAGATTCATCCACCGAAGAAAATTCGTACTTCTCCAGCAGTGCCTTGATGTAGAGCCCAGTTCCCCCTACAATAATGGGCATCTTGCCCCTGGCCTGGCAATCTCTAATCAGGGCATCGGCCTGCTGCTGAAAATCCACCACCGAATATTTTTCATTGGGTTCCAAAATATCAATAAGATGGTGGGGCACCAGGGCCAGTTCTTCCGGCGTAGGCTTAGCCGTAGCTACATTCATCCGGCGGAAAACGCACATGGAATCCCCGGAAATGATTTCTCCATCCAGCTCCTGGGCTAAACGGATGCCACAGTGGCTTTTGCCGGTAGCCGTAGGGCCGGTGATAACAATCACCTTAGGTTTAGTTTCCATGATTCCTCCTGACAATTCCGTATTTTACCTTGCTGTAGCGGCCGCCCTGGATTTCCTGGGCACCCAGGTTTTCCAATACTTCCCGGAAGCGCTCCTTGATCACTACCCGAGGTGCCACCCGCAGAGCCTCCTCCACGGTTTCCCGGTCCAAAGGGTGCTTGTAGGAAGCTGGCCGCAGGGAAGTCATGCTGGAGGAACCCTCCACCGGCCGCTGGAACATGGGGTCCAGGTACACCACCGTAAAAGAATTGTCCGGCAGCTGCCGCAAAAGGTCTTTCGTAATACCGTGACGTACCTCTATCCGCCGCAGGGCTGCCAAAAAGTCAGATTCTCCTTCACTGTAGTTTTTAAGACCCAGGGAGGTCATTTTGTAGATAACCGGGGAAGCCTCCGTTCCCAGCACATACCCGGTAGGTCCTACCAAAAAGGACGCCACCGCTGCGTCCGCCCCCAGGCCCAGAGTCCCATCAAAGAACCGATCTCCGGGCTTTAACTGGCAGGCTCGCGCCAGATGGTCCGGCTCCCCTCTTTTAATCACTTTGATGCGGAGCATGGCCATGCCGGGATGGTAGCGCATAACCCCCTGCTCCGTATACACCTGGGGTCCCAGCCGGGTGGCTGCCAATAAGGCCTTCAGCCCGTACCGGCGGAGCATTTTTTCCAGGCCCCCTTCCCTCTCCAGGAAGGGCAGGTGCAGCTCTTTGGCCCAGGCCTGGGCTTCCAGCACCTGGTCCGTGCCGCCTTTGCGGCCCACTGTTACTGCATAGTCCACAGCTGCCTCCTTACGTCCGTTTGAACATATGGTACAGCTCCTGGCTGGTCAGTTTGATCATGCAGGGCCGTCCATGGGGACAGGTAAAGGGGTGCTCCGTATTGAGCAGTTCCAGGATTACCTGGCGCATCTGCCGGATATTCAGGATTTCTCCCGCCCGGATGGCGCTGTGGCAGGCGGCGTAATGCAGCACTTCCTCCCGCAGGTCGCTGGGCCGGATGGTTTTGTTTTCCGACAGAAGCTTCAAAATATCGTCGATAAAGCCCTCCGCCTGGCTGCCTTCCACATCGGCGGGCAGGGCGGACACCCGGAGTACCGTTTCCCCAGCGGGCTCCGCATCCACCCCCAGCTTCAGAAATTCTTCCCGGTATTCTTCCACTGCATCCACATCCTGTTTGGTAACGTTGAGAAACAGGGGAATCAGGAGCTGCTGGCTGGGAATTTCCTGCTGCTGCCGAATAAACCGGTCGTACATAATCCGCTCATGGGCAGCGTGCTGGTCAATCAGGTACAAAGCCGTTTCCGACTGGGCGATGATAAATACCCGGTCCACCTGGCCCAGGGGCCAGATGACGTCCACGCCGGAAGTCCCTTGGGGCAGTGCTTCCCCGGGCTCTCCCTGGCTTTGGGCCAAAGGTGCTTCGTAGGCGCTGGGAAGGGGCTGGCTGCTATTGGGTGCATACTCGTCCCGACGCTGGGCCGCATAAAGATTTTCCCGTTCCTCCTGGGTCACGTCCGGCGTTTTCCACACCTGCTGGCCAAAAGCCGGGTTCTTGGGGAAGGAACTAGAAGCAAAGGTGCTGCTGCCAAAGGACTGGTTTCGGCCTTCCCGTCCCCGGTCTCCCCCGGTAAACAGCGGAGCTTCTTCCTTCACCAGGCCCACATGGGCTGGCTGGGGTTCCTCGGCTAACGCCGGCATGGCTGCCGCCAGGGTATTTCCTGCTTCCGGCCGTCCGGCCATGGGCTGGGTCAGCGCCTTGCACAGGGCATGGTATACGGCCCGGTACACCGCCGACTCGTCCCCAAACTTGATTTCACTTTTTTGGGGATGGACGTTGATATCGATACTATGGGTATCCACCAGGATATTCAGCACGGCAAACGGAAAGCCTGCCTTGGGAATTTGGGACTGGTAGGCGTGGTCAATGGCCTTGCTGACCATCCGGTTGTTGATGGAGCGGCCGTTGACAAACAGGGTCTGCCAGGTCCGGGTTCCTTTAAGCAGCGTAGGCCGGCTGATATAGCCCTTTACCTGGATGCCGTCCTGCTCATGGTCCACGGTCAGCAGCTGCTTGGTCACTTCCCCACCGTACAGGGCACTGATGGTATCTGCCACGTCCCCGCTGCCCGGGGTGTTGATCACTTCCTTGTCATTATGGGTCAAGGTAAAATGCACATCCGGCCGGGACAGGGCCATGTGGGTAATCACTTCGGAGATATAGCGGCCTTCGGTGTTTACCGTCCGGAGGAATTTCCGCCGAGCGGGCACATTGTAGAACAGGTCCTTTACCGTTATGGTGGTGCCCACATCACAGCCCATGGGCTCTACCTCCATATTTTCTCCTCCGTCCAGGGTCAGCGAGGTGCCAAATTCGGCACCGGGCTCCCGGGTGAGCAGAGAAAAATGGGAAACGGACGCAATGCTGGGCAGGGCTTCCCCCCGAAAGCCCAAGGTATGCAGGGTCAGCAAATCATCCGCTTTGAGAATTTTACTGGTAGCATGACGCAACACAGCCATCCGGGCATTTTCCTCGTCCATGCCGGAGCCATTGTCCTTGACCCGGATAAATTCCGTGCCGCCAGCAAATATGGTCACGTCAATCTGGTCCGCCCCAGCGTCCAGTGCGTTTTCCACCAGTTCCTTTACTACCGAAGCCGGCTTTTCTACTACTTCACCGGCAGCAATCTGGTTGGAAGTGGTTTGGTCCAACAGATTTATTTTTTTGCTCAATAGGTTTTACCTCCCTCCCGTTTGGCTTCTTCCTGAAGCTTATAGAGTGTATTAAGCGCCTCCAGGGGCGTCATGGTCATTACATCCAGGCTGCACAGGGTTTCCCGCAGGGCGTCCCCAAACAAACTGGGCTCCGCCGCCTGCTGGGCAGGGGCAGGCTCAGGGGCTGCTTTGGTCTTACTGGGAGCAGGCGCCGCCGTGGGCAGCCCGCTCTTGGCGTATTCTGCCAGCAGTTCATCCGCCCGCTTTACCACCGCATCCGGCAGCCCTGCCAGCTTGGCTACATGAATCCCGTAGCTCCGGTCCGTGCCCCCCGGCACAATCCGGCGCAGGAACAGGACCTCCCGGCCCTTTTCCTTTACCGCTACGGAGTAGTTCTTGATGCCCGCTTCCTGGTCTTCCAGTTCAATCAGTTCGTGGTAATGGGTGGCGAACAAGGTTTTGGCCTTAATCTTTTCGTTAATGAATTCCACCACCGCCCGGGCAATGCTCATGCCGTCGTAGGTGCTGGTACCCCGGCCTACTTCGTCCAGGATAATCAGGCTGCGGCTGGTAGCGTACTTCAGAATATTGGCCACTTCGTTCATTTCCACCATAAAGGTGCTCTGGCCGGTGGCCAGGTCGTCGCTGGCCCCTACCCGGGTAAAGATACGGTCCACCGGGCAGATATCCGCCTCCCGGGCGGGAATAAAGCTGCCCATTTGGGCCATCAAAGTCAGCAGTGCCACCTGGCGCATATAGGTGGATTTACCGGCCATGTTGGGGCCCGTCAGGATAATCAGCCGCTCATCGGTGTTGTTCAGGTGCACGTCGTTGGGCACAAACAGCTCCCGTTCCAGCAGTTTTTCCACCACCGGATGCCGGCCGTCCTTAATCTGGATTTCCTGCCGTTCGTTGAGCCGGGGGCACACATAGCTGCCCTTAAAGGCTGCCATGGCAAGGGAATACAGCACGTCCAGTTCCCCAATGGCCCGGGCCGTTTCCTGGATTTCCACCAGGTGGTCCCGAATCTCCTGGCGAATCTCGTTGAACAGGTAGTATTCCAGCTGCTGGATTTTTTCCTTGGCGCTGAGAATCTTGTTTTCAAATTCCTTCAGCTCCGGCACAATGTACCGTTCCCCGTTGACCAGGGTCTGCTTCCGGACGAAGTTGTCCGGCACCTGGGAAACCATGCCCTTGGACACTTCGATATAGTAGCCGAACACCTTGTTGAACCCTACCTTCAGTGTCCGGATGCCGGTTTCTTCCTTGATTTTCTGCTCGAAATTCTGCATCCAGGCATTGTTGTTTTCCGCAATGTCGTGGAGTTCGTCCAGCTCAGCATTAAAACCCGTACGGATCATGCCGCCGTCCCGCAGGGAAAAAGGCGGCTCGTCCACAATGCCCCGTTCCAGTACGTCCAGAATATCGCTGTGGAGAGCAATGCGCCGGTTCAGGACCCTCAAAAGGCCGTCCGGGTGGGTTCCCAGCCATTTTTTAATTTGGGGCAATTCCCTAAGGGCCGCTCTCAGCGCCGCCATATCCCGGGCATTGGCAGAACCCACTTCCAGCCGGGAAAGAATCCGTTCCAGGTCGGTGATTTCCTTCAGGCTATCCCCCAACCCGTTCCGGAACTTCACATCTTCCACCAGGGTGCCGATGGCCTGCTGGCGCTGGCGGATTTTTGCCACGTCAAGAAGGGGAGCTTCCACCCACTGGCGCAGCTGCCGGGCTCCCATGGCAGTCTGGGTATAGTCCAGCACATCCAAAAGGGTCCCATGCCGGGAGCCGTCCCGCATATTCTTCACCAGTTCCAGGTTACGGATGGCAGTGGCATCAAGCGCCATCACCTGGTCCGTGGTAATCTCCTGAAGCTGGTTGATTTGGGCCAGGTCGCTTTTTACATTTTCGTGGATATATTGCAGCATGGCTTCCACGGTCCGGTGCACCAAGGGGCGCTTCAGGGCCGGGTTGTCGCTGCCGAAATGCTGACTGAAATAATCCAGCCCCGGCGCCGGGTCAAAATGGTTCAGCATACAGTCCGGCAGCTTCTGCTGGAGCTTGTCCAGCAGGGACTGGAAGGCTTCATTGTCTTCCGTCAGCACCAGTTCAGCCGGCTGCAGCCGGTACAGCTGGTCCAGCACCGCTTCCTCCCGGTTCTTGCCCCCGGCAATATACCAGGCACATTCCCCAGTGGAAACGTCTGCAAAGGCCAAACAATAGTTGTCCTGGTCCTGGGTCAGGCAGGCCAGGTATTGGTTATGATTTTCTTCCAGCACCGCATCACTGAGCACCGTTCCCGGTGTCAGAATCTTGGTGACCTCCCGTTTTACAATGCCAACGGCTTTTTTCGGGTCTTCCATCTGGTCGCAAATGGCAATCTTGTAGCCTTTTTTGATCAATTTGGCCAGGTAGCTGTCCACGGAATGGAAAGGCACGCCGCACATGGGCATGGCATCACTGCCCCCGGCCCGTTTGGTCAGGGTCAGGTTCAGTTCCCGGGACGCCGTAATGGCATCGTCAAAAAACAGTTCGTAAAAGTCACCCAGGCGGAAGAACAGCAGCTCGCCCTGATGTTCTTCCTTGATTTTCAGATACTGCTGGACCATGGGTGTATAAGTGGTCATAATTCTGCACGTCCTTTGAGCAGCCAGGTTTGGGCTTTTTCAATGGTCACCGGCACCACGTCCCCGGGGTTGAAAATTCTATCCCCTACGGGCCACAGCACCAGCTTGTTGCCGTCCGTACGGCCGCTCCACATTTGTTTGTTGTTATGGCTTAGACCCTCCACCATAATGGGCAGGGTCTTCCCCACCAGTTCTTGGTTGTGTTTCAGTCTGTGTTTGTTTTGCAGCTCCATCAGCCGGTTCATCCGGTCCTTCTTCACCGCTTCCGGCACCTGGTCTTCCATGGCAGCAGCCGGCGTTCCGGACCGCTTGGAATAGATGAAGGTGTAGGCTGCATCGTAGCGGACTTCGTCAAAGAGGCTCATAGTCTGGGCAAAGTCCTCTTCCGTTTCCCCGGGGAACCCCACAATAATGTCCGTGGTCAGCACCGCATTGGGTACATAGCTGCGGATGCGCCGCACCAGTTCCAGGTAGGATTCCCGGGTATAGCCCCGGTTCATGGCCTGCATAATCCGGGTGCTGCCGCTTTGCACGGGAATATGGAAATGCTTGCACACGTGGCGGCTTTCGGCCACAGCCTTGATCAGTTCCTCGCTCATATCACGGGGATGGCTGGTCATATAGCGGACCCGTTCCACTCCGGGAATCCGGTCCACCTGGCGCAGCAGCTGGGCAAAGGCATTGGCCTCACCCCGGTCCTTGCCATAGGAGTTTACGTTCTGGCCCAAAAGGGTAAATTCCCTGTAGCCCAGGGCTACGGCCTTTCTGATTTCCTCACAGATGGCTTCCGCACTGCGGCTCCGTTCCCGGCCCCGAACATAAGGTACGATGCAGTAGGTGCAGAAGTTGTTGCAGCCGTACATAATGGGCACCCAGGCCGCGTATTCGCTTTTCCGGACAAAATGGCCTTCAAACTCCTGGGGCATAATAGTCAGGTCGTTGTAGATACCTGCTTTCCGGTTCTTTTCCGCCAGATATTCCTGCAAAATGGCCTTGAAGTTGTTCACATGGGCCGTGCCGATGAGCAGGTCCACCTGGGGATAGGTCTTGAGAAAGTCTTCCCCATCCTTTTGGGCCATGCAGCCTGTGACGCAGAGCACCTTGTGGGGATCCTTGGCCTTTACGGCCTTCATCTCGCCGATTTTTCCCAGGATCTTCTTCTCTGCACTTTCCCGGACACAGCAGGTGTTGATCAGAATCACGTCTGCTTCATGAAAGTCTTCTGTATAATGATAGCCCAGGTCGGACAATTGCCCGGCGTAATGCTCAGAATCGCTTTCATTCATCTGGCAGCCGTAATTGAGAATGGTATACGTTTTATTCATGGTCATGCAGGTTCTCCTCTAATTTAATCGTGATATTCTATTGTACCATGTTTGCTGGTTCCGGGGCAAACGGTTGACCCTGCCGTCCCAACGGAAAAAGGACCGACTGGAACCAATTTTGTTCCAGCGATCCTTTGTTTTTGCGTATTGCTCGCAGCATATTATTGTACTCCCGGGAAAGCAGTCACGTACTGGATCCGGATGTCCGGAAAACTGGTAACGAACTGAACGGTAAAATCCTCCCCGTATTCCACAAACTGCCATTCTCCAACTTCCGAAGGAAAATGGTCCACTACTTTTACTTTCAGGTCCGGGAAACTGGTAACCACCTGGACTTTTACATCCGGGTTGTATTCCACAATCCGCACCTTGCCCATCAGTTTAATGCCATTGAAATAGCCGCCTGCATTAATGGGTGACGATGCCAGCGCAGAAGCAAAAGGCACCAGCACCAGCAAAAGAATCAGCCAAACACGCCCCAAGGTTTTCTTCACGGTACATCCCTCCCTTTCCTCTATTATAACAGAATTCCTGTATTTTTTCAGTTAGGGGAGTCGGGAAAATCCCGGGGAAAGTCTTTATGCCGGTGGGCAATGGGAATCCAGGCCCGCTGGGGCTTAAACAGGGAATATACAGCCACCAGGCTGATCAAAAGGCAGTACAGCCCGCTGGTCAGAATCCCCGGCAGCATCTTGGTCAGGCTCAGCCCACCCTTTGCTGCAGAGTAGGTGCCAATGCCCAGGCTCAGCAGGTAGAGAAAAATCCACCACAGTACGTCCTTGGGAGCAAACAGCGGCAGCCCCGAAACAGCGTTGTACAGCAGCCAAAACACATTGGAAATGAAATAGAAGCCGAACACCGTGCACATCAGCATGGGCACAAAGTTATCAATCAGCCGGGCATCCGGTTTGGCCCGAAAATGCCGGAACCAGACAGTACGATAGTGCTGGGCAATCTCAAAATTTCCCGTGCACCACCGGCGCAGCTGCTTGATCATGGTGCCAAAGCCTGTAGGCTGCTCGTCATAGAACCGGGCCTCCTCCTGATAATCGGAAAAAACGCCCTTAAAGTTCTGCTGCATGGAAAATTCCATGTCCTCGGTAATGGTCACCGTATGCCACCCCTCCGGCTCCAACAGGGACAGGTCAAAGCCAAACCCCGTACCGGAAATAATGGCGGATAGGTTCATGCTGTGGTGGGGCTTGCAAAGCAGGTTATCCACCGTCAGCCAGTACATGCTGTACCATTCACTGATGATATTATCATAGGGATTGAGCGGGAGCCGGTTGCCCATAATCAGGCGGCCGCCCCGGTCAAAGCTCTGGTTCAAGGCGGACAAAAAGCCCGTATCCGCCACATTATCCGCATCAAAAATAACCATATGGGTAAAACGCCCGGGATTTTTCTCCAGGATCAGCGGAATGCCCCAGGTGAGTACGGCGCCCTTCCCCGTCCGGGGGCCGCTGCTCCGTTCATACACTGTCACCTGTTCAAAGGTCCGGCCCACCGCTGCGGTGCGGTCAGAACAATGATCCGCCAGCAAAAACACGTGGAATTTATCCCGGGGATAATCCTGCTCCGCCAAACTCTGGAGCAGTTTCCCCACCACTGCTTCCTCATTATGTGCGCAGACAACTACTGCCATAGAGCAATAGGCTCCGCTTCCTGGTTTGTCTTTTTTGGGGTGCAGCAGGCCCATGAGGGTGGTGCCTGCAACCCAGAGAAAGGTAATCAGCAGCAGAAGCTGCACAAGTACGGTGATCGTGTACATGGTAACCATCCTTTTAGAAACCGGTCATGACCAATAGCAGGAGGGCAAAAACCCCCATGGTATATTCCACCACCTTGGAATGGAATTCCGGCGGCACCATCAGTGCCAGGCCTGCTGCCAGAAACAACCCGGTAAGAGTAATCCGCAGCATAGCCACCGCCATATTCCGGGTAGTGGTTTTCTTATCTTCCAGGCGTCGCCACAGGGCTTCGCCCTTTCCTGCAAAGAAATAGGCCGAGGCCTTTCTGTACAGGAGGAAACCGCCTGCCAGGGTAAAAAGCAAGGTAGGCAGCAGAATTTTGAAAAAGGAGGCTGAAAAAGGAACCACTTGGTAGATTTCCGCACCCACCGCCGGATAAACCGCCATGGGAGCCACGGCCAAAAGGCCCAAAATCACAAACATGGTAACGGTCCGCTGGTCATACAGTGCCAGCCGGGGTTCCTGGGGACTTTTCATTCCCTGCCAGACCCGGAAGGGCAGATAAGCAGAAATCAGGGCTGCCAGAAATTCCAAAGGAATCTGGTTTAGATTGGCTCCCACAAGAAAAAGCGCCAGGGCACTGCCAAAGGCTGCACTAATAGCGCCCAGCCGGCCAAAAATCAGGCCGTAGGGCAGCGACAGCATGGCTTCCAGCCGCAGCCCGGACACCTGGGGCACCACCCTTACCGCACTGGAGATCAGTGTAAATACTGCATAAAGAAGAACCAGGCAGCAGCCTGTTTTCAATCGTTTCTGCATGAAAATCCCTGCTTTCCGTCTGATTCAGAATTTGTCGTTTTTTGGGCCCTGGCCCGGAGTTCCTGTTTCAGGGCGCCAATGGTTTTGTGCAGCACCGGGTGCACCACGTCCCCGGCAATATCCGCTAAAGGATCCAGCACAAAAGCCCGGTTCTGCATATCCGGGTGGGGCAGCACCAGGTCATCCGAATGGACCACTTCCTGGTCAAAAAGCAGCAGATCCAGGTCAATGTTCCTCTCCCCCCAGTGCCGCTTCCGCTCCCGGCCCATATCCAGCTCAATGGAGAGCAGGGTGTGAAGCAAGGCCTCACAATCCCCCTGCCACTCCACCTTGGCGGCTCCGTTTAAGAATACCGGCTGGTCCGTTACCCCGTAGGGCTCCGTCTGGTAAAAAGGAGAAACGGCCAAGACCTTGATGCCCTGCTCTTCCATCCGCCGGAGCGCTTCCCGCAGGTTTCCTTCCTTGTCCCCCAGGTTGCTGCCCAGGGCCACGTAGGCTATTGACATGCGCGAATCGCCTCCAGCATCCGGATCAGCCGGACATTTTCTTTCACATCGTGGACCCGCACCAGGTTGGTACCGGCGTACACGGCCGCAGCCGTTACCGCCAGGGTCCCTTCCAGCCGTTCTTCTGCCGGCAGGTCTCCCAGTGCCTTGCCGATAAAGCCCTTCCGGGAGGCGGCCACCAGCACCGGCAGGCCGTGACCCGTCAGTTCTTCCAGGGAATTGCACACTTCCAGGGATTGGGGGGGATTCTTGGCAAAGCCCAGACCCGGGTCCAGAATGACTTTATCCCGGCCCAAACCGGCTTCGGCGCAGACCTTGGCCCGTTCCAGCAGGTACTGGGTCACATCGGAAGTGATATTTTCATAGACTTTGTTGCTTTGGAGCACCATGGTCTTGGGGGTGCCCCGCATATGCATAAGAATCAGCGGGGCCTTGGCAGCCGCTGCCACCTCCACCATAGCAGGGTCTCCAGTGCCGGCGGTCACGTCGTTAATCATATCCGCACCAGCTTCCAGGGCCGCCTTGGCCGTGGGCGCATGGTAGGTATCCACGCTGAGAATGGCCCCGGGATAGGCTTTCCGCAGCTGGCCAAGGGCCGTGGTCACCCGGCGGATTTCCTCCTCCGGGGGCACGGTTTCCGCCCCAGGCCGGGTGGATTCCCCGCCGATATCCAAAATATCCGCTCCGTCCTCCAGCATTTTGCCGGCCGTGTGAAGCAGGGTTTCCTCCTGGATTACCCGGGACCCGGCATAAAAGGAGTCAGGGGTTACGTTGAGAATCCCCATCACCCGCATTTTTTCGTAGGTCAGCTGCCGGCCGTCCACCAAGGTGGTCACAAGCGGCGTTTCGTCCAAATAGGCTTTCAGGTCAGCAATAACCTCTGCAAAGCCAAACCAGGCCCGCATGGTTTCCAGTTTTTCCACCAGATGGCGGTACTGGTTCTTATTGCCCAGGAGCAGCACATCCCCCACGGGCACGCTGCAATTGATGGCCCCCTTTACGGTGACGCATTCGCAGCCCATGGACAGCATTTCCTGCTTGATAATATTGGCCGCCGGGGACTTTACCTGGAACAATTTCACTGGGCAAAGCTCCGCCTTGGGGGCCATAATCTGGATGCCCACTGGGTGGACAGCCATTTTCTCCATTTCGTGGAGCACCAGCCGGGAAGGCACAGGAATAAACATATTATTCCTCCCCCTTCTCCACGGTGGCAAAGGCGTTGTGGTTGTGAATGCTTTCCTGGCTTTCCACGGTGACGCTGTACCAGTCAATCCGGCTGTCGGCGTTCAGCTGCAGGGCAATATCCCGCACTGCATCTTCCACAAAGCGGGGATTTTCGTAGGCTTCTTCCGTAACAAATTTTTCGTCCGGCCGCTTCAGCAGGGAGAACAACGGCGAAGAAGCGCCTTTTTCTGCCATTTCCACCAATTCTTCAATCCAGATGGGTTTTTGGCTCCGGACCGTCATTCTGGCCCAGGCCCGCTGGTTGTGGGCGCCGTATTTGCTGATTTCCTTGGAGCAGGGGCACAGGGTGTGCACGGGCACATCCACGCCCAGGTCCAGGACGAATTTTTCGCCTTTTTCCGCCCGGAAATGGCATTCCACGTCCAGGTAGCTTTCAATGCCGCTGACCGGGGCCTTTTTCGTTACAAAGTACGGGAAATCCAGCTTCACCATGGCGGAGCGGGCTCCCAATTTCTCTTTCAGGTTATCCAGGAATTTCTCCAGGTCGCTGGGACGCACGCCCCCCAGCTCCTTCAGGCATTCCACAAACCGGCTCATATGGGTGCCCCGCTGTTCCTTAGGCAGATCTACGGACAGCTGCACCACGGCCACGGAGTGCTGCTCGCCCCGTTTGGGGTCCTTCAGCACCAGGGGCCACTTCAGGTCTTTGATTCCCACGTGTTTCAGGGGAATATGACGCACATCCTGCTGTGCCTGTACATCTTTTAACATGTTTCACCTCTGTAGACTATACCGCTGGTTTTGGTTTCCCAAACTTCCACTTCTGCCAAATGGTAGTTGGGGCCCGTCAGAGGCTTCTCCAGCTGCTGCCAAACCCATACCGAAATATGTTCGGCGGAAGGCTGGGGCAGCAGGTCGTTCAGGCAGGTGTGGTCCAGTTTGTCCACCACCAGTTCCTTGACCGTTCTCTTAAACTGGACGAAATCCAGGACCATGCCTTCCTGATCCGGGGTGCCTTCTACTTTTACCACCAGCTTATACGTATGTCCGTGAAGATGCTCGCACTTACCATGATAATTGGGCAGATAATGGGCTGCGTCAAACTCAAATTCTTTTATGCAAATCATATGGTTCCCTCCTGAAGGTCAAAATCATTTTGGCGTAAGGCTTCATACAAAACGACGGCCACGGAGTTGGCCAGATTCAGGGAGCGGGCTTCACTCACCATAGGAATCCGGACGCACTCACTTGCATGGGCTTCACGGAAGCTTTTCGGCAGACCTGCGGACTCTTTTCCAAAAATCAGCAGGGAATCCGGAGCGTAATGGACCCTGGTATAGGACTGATGGGCATGGGTGGTCAGTAAAAAGCGGGGGCTGTCAGGATAGGCTGCCAACACCTCCTCCACGCTGTCGTAGTAGTGGATGTCCACCAGATGCCAATAATCCAGTCCTGCCCGTTTCAAGTACTTATCGTCCACGGAGAACCCCAAAGGGCGCACCAGATGCAGGGATGCCCCTGTAGCGGCGCACAGCCGGGCGATGTTGCCCGTATTGCCCGGGATTTCCGGTTCTACCAGAACAATATGCATAGGCAATTTGCTCACCTCGTTTCCTTGGGCCAGTCAGCACCAGAGACGGTAATCAAGGATTTCATCTGTTCGTGGATGTTCATGATTTTCTCTGCATAATTGCTGCCTGTAGCCCATTTTCCATTTAGCTGGGACCAGCGATCGAAAAACCCGTTTCGTACCTTACCATCATAAACCAACTGATAGCGTGGGTCAACAATGGGCGTGGAAGGTTTCCGGCTGGTGCTGTAGGCCATCAAATGCTGGATGTGGGCCCGCACCCCCAGGTCCGGGGTAGCAAAATAGGCGCCCCGCACCTGGCTGCTGGTGGTTCCCAGGCCGCAGAAGTTATTCTGGGCCGGCACCACCGTGCCTCCAAAGTGGAAGAAACCTGTTTCCAAAAGTGCTTGGCAGAAGGCCAAATCCCAACGGATGCCCTCTTTTCCTGCCTCATTGTAATACATTTCCACCAGTTGTTCCGGGGTAGCCTTAATGGGCAGCCGGTTATTGTACAGCTTCAGCAAAGCCACAGCCTGGTCCCGGGTGGCTTCTGCCTCCCCGGCAATGGTCACCTGGTCATAGTCCTTGGGAATGTTCCACAGCTGGGATTTGGTCATCACCCGGTTGAGAATCAGCTGCAGGCTGGGGTCCTTTACCGCCCGGTCCTTAAAGGAACGCTGGCGGCTTTCTTCAAAATTGATGGGCTCGGTCAGAACCAGCTTTTTGCCCTCAATTTCCAGGGACGGCCGCAGGGTAAGTCCAGCCAGCTCGGAAGCGCTGAAATGGCCCGGATTCACCGGGGTGTTGTCCTCAGCCTGTGTTTCAGCCTCTGCCGCTTGGTTCCGCGGAGAAGTTTTGGCTTCCTTTTGGGGCTTTTCCGGTTTTTGCCGTTTGGCCTCTTTAGCCGATTTCGTTTCCTTTTGGGAAGCGTCCTCTTTAGGCGTTTCTTTTTTTACCGCTGTTTTATTTTTTTCTTCCTCAGGCTGCTGTTTCTCCTCTGCCTGGGTTTGGGGCTTATCCCCCCGGCGCTTTGCCCGGATTTCCTCGCTTTTTAGGGCAAAATCCTCTTTCCGGGCGTTGGCAATCGCCTGCACCCGTTCCTTAAAAGACAGCTGCTTTGTTTCTTCTGCAGCCTGTACCGGCCGGCTTAGGGGCAAAACGCCCAGCACCATAGCCGCAAGACCGATTTGCACCGCTTGTTTCAGCTTATATTTGTTCACGCAGGATTTCCTTTCTCTAACAATGATATTAGACCTTCTTCTTTTGGGGAAACAGCCACAGGCTCAGGAGCATTACCACCGCAGCCGTAAGAATTCCCAGGGAAGTGGCATTCAAGATACCAAAGCCCTTGCCCCCATGAAACAGCTGGAGTCCCAGTACCAGGGCCACCCCAAGGCCTGCGGACAGGAAAGCGCCCTTGGTGGAAGCCCGTTGGGTAAACAGGCCAAACAGGAAGGGGGCTGCCAGGCTTACAGTCATTAGGCTATAGAAAATAGCCAGAGCCGTAATGATGTTGGCCATAAAGAGAGCCACAAAAATTCCCACAATGCCGCAGAGCACGGAGATTTTCCGGCTGACGCTAAGCAGTTGCTGGTCGGTAGCCTGGGGCCGGAAGAAGGTCTTGTACAGGTCCTTGCTTAAAGACGTGGCCAGCATATACAGCACCGTGTCGCAGGTGCTGACTTCTGCGGCAAAAATAGCCGACAGGGCCAGGGCCGAAATGCCAAAGGGCAGCATTTCCTTCATAACCTTGGGCAAAGCCAGTTCCTGGTTGCCCAAATTGGGGAACGCC
Organism: Acidaminococcus sp. AM05-11; assembly: GCF_003472805.1. Classification (NCBI taxonomy): domain Bacteria; kingdom Bacillati; phylum Bacillota; class Negativicutes; order Acidaminococcales; family Acidaminococcaceae; genus Acidaminococcus; species Acidaminococcus sp. AM05-11. The sequence goes on from NZ_QRMX01000002.1 coordinate 126,871, forward strand.
GCATAGGCGCACATCCCAATCAGCATGGGCAGGAAAGCAAAAAGCAGCTGGACAATGCCGTTCAGCAGCGTGCCCACCTTTACGGCGTGTTCGTCCCTAGCACTGTACACCTTGCCAATAAGGCCCGGAGAAATACAGAAGGCCGGGGTCAGCATCAAAAAGTATCCCAAAATGGCCTGGTTCCCCATCCCGTTCCAGCTAAAGTAGGAGGCCGTTTTGGCCGCACTGCCGGTATTTTGGCTGACGGCCTGGACCAGGCCCTGCCAGCCCCCTACGTAAGCCAGGGCATAGGGTACCGCAATGCAGAAGCCCAAAAGGATTACCGCCAGCTCAATGATATTCACGATGGCTGCGGATTTCAGGCCTCCGGCGGAGAAGTACAGGGTCACCACCACGGACGCGATGATAATACCCAGGGTCCGGTCCACGCCGGCTGCCACGTTGAGAATCCAGGCGATGCCCAGCAGCTGGCCGGAAAACAGGGCCAGGGTGCCAATGGCCATCAGGGTGGAGGTTACCCCCCGGAAAGCCGGAGAATACCGCAGGTCCAGGTAATCCCCCATGGTAAACAGATTGTGCTTTTTGGCCTGCCGCCACACCGCAGGGCCCACCACGTAGGCCAGAATCAGGGACCCCAGGCCGCTGCAGCCAATCCACCACCAGCTGGAGGCGCCAAAATGGTAAGCCAGGCCCGTCACCCCTACGGTGGAACCGGCGCCAATATTGGCCGCAATCAGCGTAGTAAAAAGCAGCCCGGAGCCAAAGTTTCGGCCGCCTACAAAAAAGTCGGAAGCACCTTTTACGTGCTTGCCAATCCAATACCCCAACAAAATCAATAGTGCAGCATACCCAACGATTACTGCCAAATACCAATTCACTGTAGCCACCTCACCAAATTCTGGAATATTCCCAGTCCATCTTTCACAGCTTCAAAATTCAACAAACTTCATTGTACTTTACTTGCCGGAAGTTGTAAAGAAAGGTTACCCAGCGAAAGCCAGTTTTCCCGGCAAAATTCGAATATTTTTCAGAAATTTTGATTTTTCCCCGCACGGGACTAGTTGTCAAAACGCACACTTTGGTTGATAATAAAGAAGACGAATACTTTAAAGGAGGCAAATTTTATGCTGCAATTTCATTATATCCACCATTCCTGCTTTACCCTGTCCGATGGTACCACCACCCTGCTGTTCGACCCCTATCTGGAAGGCAACCCCGAAGGCCTGACCCCCAAGGACATCAAGGCTGACTACATTCTAGTAAGCCACGCCCACGGGGACCATCTGGGCTCCGCCTACGAAATCGCCAAGAACAAAGATGCCCTGATTATCTCCACCGCTGAAATCGCCCACGCTGCGGCGGACCAGGGCTGCCGTTCCCACGGTATGCATATTGGCGGCACTCATGAATTTCCTTTTGGCCACGTACGGATTACCCCTGCTTTCCACGGCAGCGGCATTGCCGGCGGCCACGCTGCGGGCTTTATCGTCACCTTCGGCGGCAAGACCGTCTACTTTGCCGGAGATACCGGGGTCTTCTCCGATATGCAGCTGCTGGCCCGGCTGGAGCAAATCGACTACGCCCTGCTGCCCATCGGTGACAATTTCACCATGGGACCCCGAGATGCCCGGGTAGCTGCCCAGTTCCTGGAAGTCCCCTATGTCATTCCCATCCACTATAACACCTGGCCCCTGATTGCCCAGGACCCTGAAAAGTTCAAGAAATCCGTAGAACTGAAGACCGAAGGCAAAACCCAGGTCATCATTGTTCCCTTTGGCACCACCCGGGAACTGGACTAAGAAAACAGGAACCATACAAAGCTAAACATTCAAAAAAAACGACCTGCGAATCAACCTGATTCGCAAGTCGTTTTTTTATGGCACTTTAGGCTTTGGTGCAAAAATACTGATAGGGACAATAGGAGCAGGCCTCGGTCCGCACCGGGAACGCCGTCTCCTCATCCCATTCACTGAGGTTCTTCAGGAGAGCCCGAAGTTTTTCCGTCTCGGCTTCCCTATCCTTCAATTCCCAAATACTGTTGTTTTGGAGAAAATGGAGCTGGGCCCAGGCCACGGTATAACCTTTGTACAGGGTTTCTGCCGCCAGGGCGTAGATGGCCAGCTGACGGGTATACCCCTGCCGTTCCTCCCCGTCCACTGGGGGATGGCCGGTCTTGTAGTCCACAATCCCCAGCTTTTGGTCCGGCAGGAATACCAGCTTGTCGATGCTTCCCTGGAACCAGATTTCTGTCTGCCCCAGCGTAAACAGGTTCAGGTCGAAATCCCGTTCTGCCTGAGCTTCATAACCTTCCAGATTGGTATACAGCGGACTGGCGCAGTAGCTGCCAAGCAGTGCTCCTCCGTCTTCCCGCATATACCGGCGCTTTTCTTCCGACCAGTTCTCGTTTTCTGCCAGAGCCAGTTCCAAAGCTTCTTCCTGGGGCAGGGTATTCATCAGCTGGAGCACCCGGTGGACAAAGGTCCCCAGATCCATAACGGACACCCGGTGCTTGCCGGTTCCCGTCATTTCCACTTCCACCGGGGGCATATGCCGCTGGTAGTGATAGTAATAGCTTCTGGGACAGGTATCATACTCCAAAAGGGCCGAAGCACTGAGCCGCAGGGCCTTGGGAAAGGCCACCGGGGCAGCCTGCTGGTAAACCTTGGCGGGCACCTGAGGCGCAGAATGCGGCACCTGCCGCTTTGCCAAAATGCCTTCCTCCGTGAGGATACCCACGGACTCCACCGGGCATTCATCATAGGCGACCTTGCCGGCTGCAGGCCCCTGGGGGCCAAATACCCGGAGTAGGGCACTTCCCCATTTTTCCTGGGTGGCTTCCTTTACAGGCTTTTTCTTTATTTCTTCAATACTTACCATATACAGGTATTTTTCTGCCCGGGTCATGGCCACATACAGCTGGCGTTTCTTTTCATTGAATTCCAGGGCTGATTTTTCCCTGCTCAGCAGGGTATAGATACCGGTATTCTCCAGCACTCCTTCTGCATTGGGTACCCGCACCCCAAAGGCCGCCTGGGGAATGAACTGGATTCCCAGCTTATCTGCCGGTGCATTCTGATCCAGGTCCGGCAGGATAACCGCCGGGAATTCCAGGCCTTTGGACTTGTGTATGGTCATAATCTTCACGGCCTCCGGATCCGCTTCCTGGTTGGCATCACTTTCCCGTGCCCCCAGCGCCCGCATCAGCTGCAGCCGCTGGAGGAAATCCTGGACACTGCTGCCCTGGTTCATGGCTGCTTCCGTGCCCAGGGTCCGCAGCTTACGGTAGTTGGCCAGCTTTTCCCGGCCCCCCCGCTGGGAAAGCAGCAGGGGTTCCGCCTGAAACTCCTGATTCAGGCAGTCAAAGAATTCCGGCAGGGACTGGTACAGCGCCATTTGCCGCAGGGTGTGCAAGCTAGCGGCCAGTTTTACCTGCCGGGGTTCCAGGGCTTGCTGGAGAGCTTCCCACAGGGTTAACTCCGGGTAATCCTTTACCAGTTCCCCGATTTCCGGGTCGGACAAGCCGCCCCAGGGGGAACGCAGGAATCCCGCCAGGGCCCAGTCCTTCCGAGGATTGAGCAGACAGGTCAGCAAATTGATGACGTCCACAATTTCCTGCCGGTCGTAGAAGCCCTTGCCGTCGCTGACCTGGCTTTTGATACCCAGAGCATCCAGCGCTTCTTCATACTGCCGGGACAAACGGATTGCCGGCAGCAAAATGGCCACGTCCCCATACTTTAATTCCGGGTGGGAAGCCACCAGCTCCTGGATGGCGGCTGCCACCCACTGGGCTTTGACCCGCTGGGCAGCCCCCTTGTCCGTTTCGGATTGCTTCTTCAGTACCATAAAGCGGGGCAGCTCTGTAGGAGCCTGGTGGGGCGTCAGGGACTGGGCCTGGACGTCCGCCGTCTCGTCGGTACCCAAAAGGTCCTCAAACAACACATTGCAGGCTTGGATAATCTCTGGAGCTGAACGGAAATTGTCGTCCATAATGATGTCTTTGCCGCCGGAAGCCACAATGGCATCCCGCACCTGCTTAAAGACGCTGACATCGGCACCCCGGAACCGGTAGATGGACTGCTTGGCATCCCCTACCACAAACAGATTGTTTCCCCGCAGCACCTTGGCGTCCCCACCGGACACCAGGTAAACCAGACGCTTTTGTTCCTCGTTGGTATCCTGGAACTCGTCCACCATCAGAAACTTGAATTTATTCCGGTAGGTGCGCAATAGTTCCGGATCTGTGCCCAGCAGCTTCACTGCCTTGGCGGAAATATAGGAAAAGCTGTACATCTCCTGCTGCTCCGCTGCAGTAAACAGGTACTGGTCCAGCCGCTCCAGTACGGTCTGCCACTGGGCCGCTTGGGCAAGGCCCGCCCGGTTCAGGTCCAGGTCCAACAGGGTACTCACCGTCTCTTTCAGCTTTGCGGCAAAGTCTTTGATTGCGCCTGCCGCCCGAAGACCTCCCACAGCCTCTGCCAGCGTTTCGTAATCGCCTTTGGCAATGGCCTCATGAAGGGAGTCCCGCTGTTCTTCCAGCCGCAGGATAAGTTCCTTGCCCTTGGGGCCTGCTGTGTCCTTGACGGCAATAAGGTCGTCCAAGGCAGACTCCGCCTCAAGCTTCAGGTCTTCTTCCTTGTCCAATTCTTCCTGATAGGGCCGGGACAGGTCTCCCAGCGCCAGAATATCCGGCAGCGCGTCAATCAGCAGCACCAGCATTTCTTCCAGCCGCCGGGGACCATATATATCCAATAGGCCGAAAAAGTCTTCGTTTTCCCCTTTCAGCTCCTGATCCATAAAGGTATGGACGGCCTCTTGCCTAAAATCTGCAATTTCATATTCTTCCCGCACGGCAAAGCCAGGGTCCATTCCCGCTTCCACCGGATTTTCCCGGATAATCCGGGCACAGAAACTGTCGATGGTGGTAATGGACGCATGGTCCAGCTGATTCAGCTGCTCCTGCCAGTACTGCTGCCGCTGGGGGTCTGTGGCTTCCGCCAACCGGTCCAAAATTCCCTTCTGTACCCGCTCCCGCATTTCCCGGGCGGCCTTCCGGGTAAATGTAATGGCCAAAATTTCCTGGGCAGAGGCTTTCTCCTCCTCCAATATTTTCAAAAACCGTTCCACCAGCACCCGGGTCTTTCCGGAGCCGGCCCCGGCAGAAACGGATACGTTCCGGCCCAGGGTGGAAATGGCTTCCTGTTGTTGTCTGGTAAAATCTGCCATGGTTTTCACTCCTGTTCCTGTTCACTGCTTTTGGGATTTTCCGAAATCCGGCACACATCCTTGGCCGGACAATAGGGCGGACAGCTGCCGTAAGGGGCTGCCGGGAAAGCTCCCTGCCGCAGGGCCCGCACAGCCTTGTCGATTTCTGCAAAAGCCTTTTCCATACTTTCCTCCAGCTTGGGAGCCCGGGACCTGGCCAGATAGTCCAGGTACTTCTTGGCCTCTGGCGACCAGGTTCCCCCTTCCCGCTTGCCGGAACGCAGGGAGCAGTAGCCCCCGCCCAAAATATTCTGCGGGTCAACAGGCCCCAGTTCCATCAGGGCTCTTGCATAGAGGGGCAGCTGAACGGCTTTCCCGTCCTTGATCTGGCTCCCGCTGGGGTGCTGCCCGGTTTTATAGTCCAAAATGGCGTAAGTTGTTCCGTTGGTATCAATCCGGTCAACCTGGCCGGAAAAGTATACGGGCTTGTCGTCCACATACCGGCACAGGGCACGCCAAGGGCTGTCCTTGCGGCCGAAACTCCATTCCAGCTTGGAAGGCAGCAGGCTGCTGGTTTGCTCGTATTCACATTCCTGCTTCAGCCAGTTGCTCAGCCAGCTGCCATAGACCTTGCGCAAATGGGGCAGTAGACTGGATTGGGAAATCTTGCCGCTTTGCACCAGCGCCTCAAATTGGTCCGCAAAAACCTGCTGCAGTTCGTCCCGCAGCTGGGGCAGGTCGCTGAAGCTCAGGGCCTTGCTCAGATGCCGACTCAAGAACTCCGCCAGTACCGCATGGAGCAGGCTTCCCACCACATCAGGACCGGGGTAGCCCGTCTGTTCCTCCCAGGGTTCCATTTTCCACACATTGCCAAACAGATAGGCAAAGGGACACTGAAGATACACATCAAGCCCCGAAGCGCTGAGCCGCAGGGGCTCCTTCAAGATTCCCGGCACCGTGCCGTTCCAGGGACTTTCCGGGTCCTCCCAGCGTTTTTTCCCGGTGGCCGCCCGCTGGGCATAATCGCTGCCCAGCCGCTTAGCCAAAAAGGCCTGTTCCTTGAGAGCCAAAGCTTCCTGCTGCATCAGCAGCTGTTCCAGCAGGGCCTCGCTGGCGCAATTGTCCAGACTGTCGTAAAAAGTCTGGGGCACCAGGGAGCCTTCGGCGTACAAATTCAGCAGTTCCTGGATATAGGGAGAGGGACCCCCTTCCTCGTCCCGGTACCAGCTCAGATACAGGTCCTGGGCAGCAATAGCAGCCGCTGAGGCAAAGAAGAACCGGTCCGCTTCCAGGCTGCGGCCGGACACCGCCAGTTCCACCCCCAGGCCGTTGAGTTCCGTGCGTTCCCCGTCGTTGTACAGCCAGCTTTCCCGCTTTACGGAAGGAAAGAGCCCGTCCCGCAGGCCCATAATGAACACATAGGGATAGGAAACCCCCTGAATATCCCCGGCTTCCATGACGCTAATGCCCTGAGGATTGCCTTCCTTGAGAATCAGGGTGGCTCCCTTTAGGGAATCCTGCCAGAATTCCAGAAGCTGGGCTGGGGTTACGGCGGCAGCCTTTTGACCGCAGTCTTCCCAGGTCCGCTCCAGCATTTCAAAGGTATGCTTCACCAGCTCCACGGCATTTCCCATCAGCTTTACCTGGGCCAGATCCACTTTGCCAGCCTGGTGCAGGCTTCCCCACCGGCCCATCAGGTTCCACCGGTCCAGCAGGTCCTGCATGCCCTCCTGCCATTCTTTGGCCGTATGGTCTGCCTGGAAAAAAGCCAGGTCCGTCCAAAACTCATCATTAATCCGCCGTTCCCGCTTTACATGGGAACGCAGTGCCCCAGCCCGTTCAAAATACAGCTGGGTATAGTCCTGCTCCAGGGCATCCCGCTGGCAGTCCCACAATAGAGGCAGCAGGGTGCAGCGAAACAGGTTCTGCCAGGCTCCCTGGTCCTGAGGTTGGCTGACAGCCTGGAGCAGCTTGGTAATCAGGTCCGGCAGGGGTTGGCTGGCCGCGCCAGTAACCGTAGGCATGGTGGTTTCCAGGCCGTACAGGGCAAAGGCCCGGGCAAGGCCGGGATAATCACTGGTGCTCCGCATCAGGAGCAGGATATCCTGGGGCGCTGTGCCGGACTGAAGTTTTTTCTTGATTTGGGTCAGCACCAGGCGCATTTCCTGCTCTGGAGTCCCTGCCTCTGCCAAATGGATATGCTCTGCTTCCGGCCGGGAGTAGTCGCTGCCCCGCCAGTTCTGGGCAAAAAAGTCCAAATCCGCTGGCCGCTGAATTTGGGGGGCTTCCTTTAGGTCTGCAAAACCTGCTCCCACCAGCTGGGCATGGATATTTTCCGTTACGGCGCTGAGTTCGGGCCGGGAAGGGTCATAAAAGAGCCCTATTTCCACGTCACACAAATCTCCCAACGCTTCAACCAGTTCCAATTGCACAGAGGAAAGCTGGTTGAATTCGCTGATATAGCATTTCTGCCAGGGCACCGTACCTCCCTGCTGCAAAGCTTCTACCGCCAATTGGTAACGGCCGGACAGGTCGGTAACCTGCTGCTCCCGGAGCTTGTTCACAAAAAGCAGGTAGATCAAAGCCATTTCCCGGTCCTTTTTGCCCAGTTTTCCAGGCCGTCCCCAGCTGACCAGAATCTGGTTAAACTGTTCCGGGGCCAGGCTGTTTTGGGCAAATTCGTTGAACAGATTCAAAAGACTGTCCAAAAAGCCTTTTTTCTTCACCAGCTGGGCAAAATAGGACACCTGTCCCCCTTCTACCGCCACTGCCAGGGCTTCTTCCAGAATTTTCTTCTGGGCCTGCCGGGAAATGCGGCGCAGAGGAGTTCCTTGGGTATTTTCTTTCAAGATTTCTCCGGCCAGGGCATCCAGGGACAGGGTTTTCACCACACCCCGGGCCTTTACCAGATGCTCCAAAATCCGGTTGGGCACTAAATACAGTACCTCCCCATAGGGATATTGGGCGGCGTCCGCCAAAAACTGTTCCCGCAGGGTTTCCCCCAGGGACAGCGAATACAAGCGTTTGGTCATAACATTTTCCTTTCTGCTTGAGTGCAAATAAATTCAGATACAGCAGGATCATCAGGTTTCCGTTCTATTGTACCCAAATTAGCCTAGGGGAACAAGTCCGGGGGCAGAATTGTACGTATTGTGTTAACCTCTATTTACGAGGAGTTTACTATTTTGCTATAATCATTCTAAAATTCTCATCAATCAATCTATTTTTACCATGATTCTAAAGGAGGCTTTCTATGCACCATCACCCCAAACCCCATACCGTTTGCAGCGCCGCTGCCCTGCTGACCTGTCTTCTTCTGTCCCCACCGGCCTTTGCCGAGACAGGAGCCCACGTGTACTCCCATGAGCATCGGGAGGTTCGTACCACCACCCAAAGCTCCAGCCGCGAAGTTACCCGGGAGACCACCCGCAGCAGCGGCACCCATACCAGCACCACGGTCCGCAAGGACCGGCTGGGCCCAACTTTGGGCACGATATTGTTCCCCCGTTTGGGGTCTTCAGGAACCAAGGGCCGTTCCTCCGTTCTAGAAAAAATCACCGATACCATTCCTCTGGAGTCCCGGGAAAAGGGCATTTTGGCCGCTTTCCAGGGGGATAACGGCAAATGGGGGCTGTTAGACCTCAAGGGCCAGGAAGCCGTGCCGCCCCAGTACAAAAGCATTGGTCTAGGCAATAACGGCACCTTTGCGGTCACCGGCAAAAAGGCTGTGACCGCCATTACGGCTGACGGCCAGCCCTTAGCGGCAGACAGTCCCGAGCTTCAGCAAACAAAACCTCCTGGACTCTATTCCTTCAAAAAAGACGGCAAATACGGGTTTCAGGATGAAACCGGAAAAACCGTTCTGGCACCGATTTATAAGGACGTAATTGCTGGTTTTCAGGCAGGCATTGCCTTTGTCAAAATGCCCGACGGCAAAAAAGCGGCCATCAATTCCCAGGGCCAGCTATTGTATCTCTTGCCCTACGACCGGGTATTCCCCTTCCAAAATGGACTGGCAGAATACCAGCGGGACGTCAGCGGGTTTAACTGGGCTTCCGTCCTTGGTATTGTCGGCGCCGTTCATTTTGGCCTGGGCTACGACCCCCAGACCAACGGTCCCCTGACCCGGGACGGGGTAAAGCGGGGCTATATCGACCGTTCCGGCCAGATTGTCATTGACAGCCACAACGATTTCGTTTACCCCATGACCCCCTTTGGCACTTTTGTGGAAGACAAGGGCCAAACCATTTTCGTAGACCGGACCGGAAAGCTGCTGTACGGCCCCGGCAAATTCCATATTGCCGAAGATACTGCCTGCCAGACCGAAGCCCTGGCAAATGGCCAATTGTCCCTGGTGGACGAAAAGAGCAAAAAGATGGGGGTGTTGGACCTACGCAGCGGACAGCTGATTATTCCTTACACCTTTGAGGAAGCTTACTTCCTAGGCAGTGACCGGTACCTGATCCGGGATGGGCAAAGCACCCTACTGGTCAGTGGTACGGACGGCAAAGTCCTGGCCTCCTACCCAAAGAAAGCCAAGCTCCTGCCCTACGGCACCAGCCAGGTAACCTGGCTGATTCAGGACAAACAGTACTCCCTGGTGGATGCCAATGGTCAGGTGGTCTACACTGCCCCCAAGGACTCCATCACCACGGCCGGCACCTTTCTGAAGATCTTTTCCCTTGCCAAAAGCGGCGGCCGGTACGGCATAATAGACACGGCTGGAAAATGGCTAGTCCCGCCCCAATACAAAAACCTCACCTGGGTTTGGTAAACCAGTAAATAAAAAAAGGACTGTGAAAAATGAACTTCATCTTTCACAGTCCTTTTTGCAGTTTGTGTCATTCTCTACTGCCGATGGGCCAGCCGCATCAGGGTGCAGCTCAGGGCAATCATACCGACGCCTAAAACCAGCTGCCGGTTCAAAAGGGCCAGGCAGCCAAAGCCCAGGGCCAGCTTGGCCAAATTTTCTACCTTCATAGGACCATCTCCCTCACGGCAAAACCAGACCATATCTCTAAGGTTACTTTTCGCCGTCTGACAGGGGAAATCCTGCTGAAAATCAGTACACGCCCAGTTTTTCCAGGCCCATGCCAATGCCAAACACCACTACCAGGGCAATGATGCACACCTGGGTCAGCTTTTCTTCCCGGGGCGGCGGCAAAAAGAATGCGAAAGTATCTGGACGCTTTTGGGCCAGCAGGTACCAAATGCAGATAATCAGTTCTATTACGCCAATAATTTGGGGTATGCTCATGAAAGTCCCTCCTCCAATTGTTCAGAAGTATACACTAAGCGTATTTCTTCCCGTTGTCAAGGCATTTCTTGGGGCTAGATCAGGATACCCTGGAGATGGTCCAGTTCATGCTGGATAATTTCCGCCGTGAACCCCTGAAAGGTCTTTTTCTTCTTTTTGAACTGAGCATCCCGATAGGTCACTTCCAGGGTTTCGTACCGCTTGCAGGGCCGGACCCCGGACAGGGAAAGGCAGCCCTCTTCTGTGTCGTAGGCCTTGGGGGAATGCTTCACAATTTCCGGATTGTACATGACCACCGTATGGTTCCCCTCCCGAAAAACAATAATGGCCTTATTTACGCCAATCATGTTGGCTGCGAGGCCTACACAGTGGTCCAGATGGGCTTCCAGGGTATCCTTCAGGTCCTGGGCTACAGCTGCGTCTTCCTTGACGGCCGGAACGGCCTTTTGCTGCAAAAAAATAATATCCCGGATAATTTCTCGTACCATAATTTACTCCTTACGCAGAAATGCGGTATTTTTGCCATTTATCATGATATAATAATACTATCAAGATAAACCTGGCAAGTTTCCTCTATTATAAGCTAAGAAAGAAGGTTTGCAAATCATGGCACATATTTTATGCATTGCAGGTCATCCCCATCCGGAACAATCCCTGGCCAATGCCGCCATTTTGGCAGAAGTAGAAAAGGCCGGTCTGGACCTTACCGTAGAAAATCTGGCAGAAACGGGCGGCCAGTGGGACATTGCCGCCGAACAGGAAAAGGTCAAGGCCGCAGACGTACTGGTCTTCCAGTTTCCCTTTTATTGGTACTCCTACCCTGCCCTTTTGAAAAAGTGGGTGGAGGAAGTATTGGCTCACGGGTTTGCCTACGGCAGCACGGGAACGGCCCTAAAGGGAAAGGATTTCTTCCTGTCCTTTACCACCGGCGGCGCCAAGGATACCTACCGCCCCGGAGGCGTCCAAAACCGGCCGGTAGAAGAATATCTGTATAATTTTGATCAGTTGGCGCTCTTTACCGGCATGAAGGCTCACGCTCCCTTTGTGACCTACGGCTGTATGTACGTTCCTGGGGTCAGTGCTGAAGCCGACAAGGAACGGATTCTCAAGGACTGCCAGGCCAGTGCCCAGAAGTTAATTGCCGCCCTGGAAAAATGCTGAAGGAATTTTCTCTTTGACGCCCCTTTGCGGGCGTCTTTTTTTCCAGTTTCTTACCGGCTGCCAATACCCAAAATGTTCCAGCTCTAACGAATTGCCCACAATTTCGGACAAATGTTTGAAATTTCCGGGAAAAAGCAGATTCCTGCTTTACACAGTGCTGGAATCATGTTACATTTTAAATTATACGTTACATAAAACAGTATTCTTTTGCTTAAGGGAGGCAATACTATGATAAAGAAACGTGTTGTAGGTGTAGTTGGGGTGGGCCATGTAGGTGCCCATGTAGCATTCTGTCTGGGCATGATGGGTGTAGCCGACGAAGTTCTGCTGTGTGATGTAGAAGAAAAGAAAGTAGGCGCTGAAGCCAACGACCTGATGGACGCCATGATGTTCATGCCCAACCACACTACCTACCGGGTAGTGGATTATGCCGGCCTGAAAGACTGCGACGTGATTGTCAATGCCGTAGGCGATATTACCATCTGCCGTTCCTTCAACCGGGACGATGAACTCTCCAACAGTGTCCGTCAAGTGGCTGACTATGTACCCAAAGTCATGGCTGCCGGCTTTGATGGGATCTTTGTCAATATCACCAATCCCTGCGATGTAATCACCCGGCTGATTGCCCGGAAATCCGGCCTGCCCAAGGGCAGAGTCCTGGGCACCGGCACCATGCTGGATACCTCCCGCCTGGTTCATCAGCTGTCCGAAATCACCGGTTGGGACAGCAGAGGCTTCTTTGGCTTCATGATGGGCGAACACGGCAATGCCCAGTTCACGCCCTGGTCCCAGGTTACCTTCTTCGGCCAAAGCGTAGATCAAATTGCCGCCACCGAAAAGTTTGCCTTTGACCATGAGAAAATCCAGCACGATGCCATTCAAGGCGGCTGGATTACCATGTCCGGCAAGTGGTGCACCGAATATGGCATCGCTTCTGCAGCGGCCACCCTGGTACGCACCATTTTCCACGATGACAAGCGGATTCTCCCCTGCTCCGTAGAACTGGACGGGGAATACGGTGAACGGGATATCTTCACCGGTGTGCCCGCAGTAATCGGAAAGAACGGCGTAGAAAAGGTGCTGGAATTCCAGCTGCCCGAAGCAGAAATGCAGACCTTCAAGAAATGCGTAGCTACCATCCGGCAAAATATTGCCAAAGGCAACGCCATTTTGGACGAACTGCACTAAATACAGCAACAAACAAGCCCCTGGAGCCTAATGCCTCCAGGGGCTTGTTTGCGTTAAAAAGGACCGCACCAAACGGTACGGTCCTTTTGCAGTTTAGCGGTTGGCTCTTAATAAGCTTTGGTCATGGCGCCATCCAGCAGAATGGTCTGGCCGGATACGTAGCTGTTGGCTTCGCTGCACAGGAAGGCAGCCAGCCGGCCGTATTCGTCCAAATGGCCATAGCGGCCCAGAGGGAAGCTCTTCAGGTCGATTTTTTCGTAATCTTCCACGGATACCCTGCCTTTTCGGCTCTCATTGCATTGAGTTTCAGAATCCGGTCGGTACCAATCCGGCCCGGTCCGATGACGTTGACCAGGATATTGTCGGGACCTACTTCCCGGGCCAGGGTCTTGCTCATGCCCACCACGCCCATACGCATGGTATTGGACAGAATCAGGTTATCCAGGCAGTCCTTGACGGAAGAAGATGTGCTGTTGACAATGCGGCCGCCGCCCAGTTTTTTCATAGAAGGCAGTACCGCACGGATAGTGCGCACATATGACAGCAGGCACATGCCAAAAGCCTTTTCCCAGTCTTCGTCAGAGAAGTTCACGAAGGGGCCGGGTTTGGGGCCGGGGCACATATTCACCAAAGCCCAGATGTCACCCAGGGTGGCGATGGTGTGTGCTACCAGTTTGTCGATATCTTCAGCTTTATTTACATCGCACAGGTAGGCTTCCGGACGGTTGCCGGTTTCCTTTTCAATTTCATCCTGGGCAGCGTACAGCTGTTCCTTAAAGGGTTCTGCGGTGCAGATCATCACCTTGGCGCCTTCCCGGGCCATTTCCGTAGCAATACCCTTGCCCAGGCCGGCAGCAGAAGCCATACACAAAACAACTTTTCCTTTTAATCCTAAATCCATAGTTATCCTCCTATTAATTCAACAGTTCGTTTATTCGTTTCCGTTATTCTTTTTCCGGATGGATTTTCAAGTCCACAACAGGGTTCACCAGGGCTCTCATTGCAAAGCCCTTGGGTCCGTAAATCCGGCATTCTGCCTGATCCCCATCCACAATGTGGAAAGCTCTGGGGGTACCGGTGGACAGCACGTCCCCAGCATACCAGCCCTGAATCTTGCTGTGCAGGGAAATCAGTTCATCCGGCTGATGCATCATATGGTCCACTGTGTTCTTGGCGTGGATTTCGCCATTATGGACGCTTTGGATTTCCAGCTTCAGCACATCGGGTACTTCGTCCGGCGTAACCAGTTCAGGCCCAAAGGAGAAGAACGTAGGGAAGTTTTTCACGATGGTCAGGTAACGGGGGTTGCCTGCCAGGAAATCATTGCCCTTCAAAATGGATTCTTCCGTCATGTCCAAAATGGTGGTGTAGCCCACAATAGCGTCCTGCCAATCGGCCTTTTCCACATCCCGGCAGTCCTTACCCAGGATAATGCCCAGTTCGGCTTCTGCCGTGGTCTTTTGGGCTTCCTTCAGTTTGGGAAGCTTAATCTCATCGGCAGGTCCCACCAGGGTATCTGCCTGTTTGAAGAAGCTGCCAGGGAAACCGGTAGGAGGCGCACTGCCAATATCACCAGCGTGATCCCGATAGTTCAGGCCAATGCCGAAAATCCGTTTGGGATTCCGGTACAGAGGGCCGTACACCACCTGGTCTTGGGGAATGACCCCAGGAATGGTTTCCAGTTCGGCAGCACCGCCGGCATTATACCATTTGGTCAAGCCGGGAATCTGACCGGCCTGAATCAGACCCATCAGATCTTCCTTCCAGGCAGTCCCCTTGGCTGCATTCAATTTAGCAACGGGCAGAACGCCTGTCTTGGTTACAATCCCGGCCACTTCCTGGCCTTTTACTTTCACAGTTGCAAAACGCATGGAAATTCCTCCTTAGTTTTTCTGCAGAGCAGCCACAGCTTCTTTGAGCTTCTGGCAGCCCTCCACAATGGAATCATAACTGGCGGCAAAGGACAGCCGCAGGTACCCTTCCCCGCCGGGGCCGAACACGTCACCGGGAACCAGGGCGATCTTGGCATTTTCCAGCAGATAGGCAGAAAGCTCTGCGGATTTCATGCCCAGAGACTTGCAGTTGATAAAGATGTAGAAAGCGCCTTTAGGGCATTGGCAGCTAATTCCGGGAATGGCATTGATGGCTTTCACCGCATAATCCCGGCGGCGCTTGTACTCTTTCACCATTTCTTCTACTTCGTCTCCTTCCTGATTCAGGGCGGCGGCGCCGGCCACCTGAACGAAGTTGGGGGCACAGGTTGTATTATGTTGATGGAATTTGTTCATGGCAAGAATATATTCTTCCGGGGCGGCCACGTAGCCCAGCCGCCAGCCGTCCATGGCATAGGCCTTGGACATGCCGTTCAGGGTAAAGGTGTGTTCCTTCATGCCCGGCAGGGAAGCAATGCTCACATGTTCGGCGTCATCGTAGAGCAGCCGTTCGTACACTTCATCGGCTACTACCATCAGATCATTTTGGATGGCAATGTCCGCCAGCTGCTGCAGCACATCCCGGGTCAGCACGCCGCCCGTAGGATTGTTGGGAGTAACAATGACAATGGCTTTGGTCTTTGCCGTCACTTTGGAATGGATTTCCTCAATGTCCAGCTGATAGCCATTTTCTTCCTTCAGACTATAGGTTACCGGTTTTGCGCCCAAAAGATTGGGTACGTTGATGTAATTTAACCAAACCGGATCCGGCACCAAAATTTCATCTCCCGGATTCAGCAGGGTGGCCAGCACGGCCATTACGGCCTCGGACAGGCCTACCGTCACCAGCACTTCGGTGGGTTTATAGCTCACCTGGTTTTCCCGAAGCAGCTTGGCTGCAATGGCTTCCCGCAGTTCCATCAGTCCAAAGTTGGACGTATAGTGGACTTTGCCGGCTTCCAGGGCTTCCCAGGCAGCCTTTTTGATATATTCCGGCGTATCAAAATCCGGGCGGCCCAATTCAAAATGGAGCACCCGTTCCCCAGCCCGTTCCATGGCCAGGGCTTTTTCATTTACCTTACGAATTCCGGAAGGAGCCATCCGGTTCATACGTTCTGCAATCTTCACAGTCATCTTGATTCCTCCACTCAAACACCAGATTCGGACAGCTCACAATTGCGCCGGTTTTGGTTTGATGGTATGATTATAAAATTGATGACAGGGTTTTGTGAAATACGTAAATGTATATCAGCCTATAGGTAAATTTGTATAAGGGGGACAAAAATGGCCGATTATAAAGAATATGTACACGCCGTGTACCAGGAAAAAAGTTTTTCCAATGCCGCCAAGAAACTATTTGTTTCCCAGCCCTGGCTTAGCGCCACCGTCAAAAAGGTGGAGCAGGAAATTGGCTTTCCCATCTTCAACCGGAGTACCAATCCCATTTCCCTGACGGAAGAAGGCCGGTATTATATCCGTCATATCGAACAAATTATGGCCCTTGAAAAAGAAATGGCCCAGCATTTCAAGGAGCTGCGGGAGGGGCAGAACCTGCGGCTGCACATTGGCAGCTCCATGTTTTTCTGTACCTATGTGCTCCCCAGCCTGCTGGCCGAATTTCAGGCCCAATATCCCCAGGCAGTGCTGTCCTTTACAGAAGGAACCACTGCCAACCTGGCCAAACGGCTGTTAGACGGGAAACTGGACTTTTTCCTGGAGGCAGAGGATCCGGCCGATCCCCAAATCACCACCCAATCCTGGGCCACGGAAGAAATCGTCCTGGCAGTCCCTGCCCAGAATCCCCTGAACCAGGAGCTGCGGCCTTACGCCTATTCCTTTACGGACTTTCTCCAGCGGGAAAAGCCCCAGGTAAAAAGGCCTCCGGTCCCCCTCCGGGCTTTTCAGAACGAAAGCTTTCTGATGCTGAAATCCGGCCATGACATCCATACCCGCAGCGTGACCCTGTGCCGGAACGCCGGTTTTAACCCAAAGGTATCCATGTACCTGGCCCAGATGATGACTGCCTACTACCTGGTCTGCGAAGGCCAGGGCATTACCTTCCTCCGCTCCACCATCCCGGAATACGTAACACCCACGGACTCCGTGGTATTCTACCAGCTGGAGGACCCGGCTGCCCTTAGGACCATCTATCTGTCCTACCTGTCCCAAGGCACCAGTACCCTTGGCCGAAAACTTATCGATTACGTTTGGAGCCGGAACCTTCTGGGCAAATAAAACTGTCTGCAAAATGAGAAAAGACTTGCCGCCCCGCTTTGGGGGCCGGCAAGTCTTTTTGGTTTCTGAAGCACAAAATAGCTGCGGTTTGCGTTATTGGCCGTAGGCAAGCAGGGACTCTCCTTTGCGTACGCCTAAGGCAACAGTTTGGTACAAAATCACCCCGTCATACTGGGCCCGCACTTCCTGGAGGAGGCTGCCGGTCAGGGTTTCCAGCTTTCCCAACAGTTCTCCCTGGGAGATGGTTGCGCCCGGGCTTTTTACCGGCTGCCAAAAGCCTGGAGCCTCTGCTTCCACATAGGAGGCCCTGCACAATTTTCGCTGAATCTGGGGCTGTACCCTGCCAGGTAAAATAGCCAGGTGCTGCAGCAGTGCCCGTACGTCCCGGCAGGCGTCCTGCACCTCCCCTTCCGACCAGGCTCCCCTGCCGCCCCGTTCCAAAAGCAGGGAAGGGATATTTTGCTGCACGGCCCAGCTGTACAGCCCATTCCGGGCCTGGGAGGGTACTTGGTACGGGACCGCCAACACCTGGGCGGCTTTTTCTGCCGCCTGATTTACAGCTGGCGTTCCTCCGGCCGGAACAAACACCAGGGGTTCCAGTGCTTCGTTCCAGTCTCCTCCGTGCAAATCCAAAAGGAAGTCGGCTGCCGGATACAAAGCGGCCTCCAGGGCCCAGGCCAGCCGGGCTGAAAGGGAGCCCTCCGGATTTCCCGGAAAGGCCCTGTTCAGGTTGAGGCCGTCCTCCGGCACCACCTGCTTGCTGCCTGCATAAAAGGCACTGGGATTCGCCAGCGGCAGCAAAACAACACTGCCGGACAGGGTTTCCGGGTCCAGCTCCTGGGCCAGCCTGCGCAGGGCCTGGATGCCCACATACTCGCAGCCGTGAACTCCGGCTGTTACCACAAGGGTTTTTCCTGGCTTTTTCCCACAAAAGCAAAAAGCGGTTAACGGCGCAGCTCCCGGTACCGGAACCGCCGCTGGTTTCTGCTCTCCGGGCAAAAGTTGGGTTCCGCAAAAAATCATACGGCCTCCTCCGCAGCCCGGTCTTCCAACGGAATAATGGCTTCCAGCAACTTCCTAGCATAGGGGTCCCGGGTACTGCCCAGTTGTTCCACCGACAGATATTCCGTTACCCGGCCCCGGTACAGAAAGAGGACCTCATCGCACAGATAGGTAACGGACGTCAAATCATGGGTAATAAACACATAGGTCAGGCCCAGTTTCCGTTTCAATTTCTGCAGCAGGTCCATTATCTGCACCTGGGTATGGGCATCCAGGGAAGAAATGGCCTCATCAAAGAGAATCACTTCCGGCTGGCAGGCCACAGCCCGGGCAATGCACACTCGCTGCAGCTGTCCCCCAGAAAGCTCATGGGGGAACCGGTCCGCCAGGGCGGCGGGCAGCCCGGCCAGCTCCAGCAGCTTGGCCGTTTCCTCCTCCCGCGCGACCTTATGGCCTTCCCGGCGCTCCCGGACCCTCAAACCTTCCCCGATAATATCTTTTACCCGAAAGCGCGGATTGGCCGAGGTGGTATAATCCTGGAACACTATGCTCAGCTTATTCTGCAAATTTTTCCTCCCTGCCCGGGATTCGTAGACCGACAAATCGTCCCACAGTACTTTTCCCTGATCCGGCTGCAAAAGGCCGCAGAGCACCCGTCCCAGGGTGGATTTCCCGCTTCCGGATTCGCCCAAAATCCCCAGGCAGGTTCCTTTCTGCACCTTTAGGGACACATCAAACAACACCTGCTGCCGGCTATGCCCAAACAGCGTATTTTGCCGTTCCCGGCGAAAACTTACGGATATATTTTTTAGCTCAAGCATATCCCTGCTCCTTTCCTTTACCCTGCAGCACCCTTTGGTACCGTTCCATAACCTCTGCCCTTTTTCCCACCAAAAGCCGCGTGTAGGGATCTTTGGCGTGGTGAAGAATCTGATAGAAACTGCCCCGGTCCACCACCTGGCCCTGGCTGAGCACCACCAGCCGGTCTGCTACCCGGGAAATGGCGTTCAGGTCATGGGAAACAAAGACCAGGGCCGTTCCCTTCTCCTCCTTGATTTTCAGCAGCTCAGCCAAAATTTCCACCTGGGTTATGGCATCAATGGCGGTAGTGGGCTCGTCGGCAATCAGAAGCGCCGGCTCCAGGGCCGCTGCAATGCCGATCATAATCCGCTGCAGCATTCCTCCGGACAGTTGGTGGAGATATTTTTCCAGCACTTCTTCCGGCTGGTGGATGCGCATTTTTTCCAATACTGTCAGGGAGCGCTCCCGAATCTCTCCCTTTCTCCAGTTTCCGTGGGCCGCAAAGGTTTCAGCCAGCTGGCTGCCAATCCTGTACAGCGGGTCAAAACAGGTCATGGGGTTTTGCAAAATAATCCCCACCTTGCCGCCCCGCAGACGGCGCAGCTCTTCACTGGACTTGGTAAGCAGCTCTTGCCCCTGAAACTGGACGCTGCCCGTTACCTGAAAGCTGCTGTCCAAAAGGCCCATGGCAGCTTTCAGGGTCAGGGACTTGCCGCTGCCGGATTCCCCCAGAATGCCCAGGCATTCCCCAGGCGCCACAGAAAAGGAAACGTTTCTTACCAAGGGAACCAGCAGCCCCTTCCGGCCTTTTAGCTGCACCTCCAGGTTTTCCACCTGAAATAGGGGTTTCATGATTCCACCTCCTTTGGATCCAGCACATCCCGCAGGGCATCTCCCATGAGATTGAAACAGCATACCAAGGAAACCAGGGCAACGCCCGGCGCCAGCATCTGGATGGGATTCCGAGTCAATACATCTTTGGCCTCATTGAGCATGGCACCCCATTCAGGAACCGGTGCCTGCACTCCCAGCCCTAAAAAGGACAGGGTGGAAATATTGATAATCGCCCAGCCCACGTCCAAGGAAGCCAGCACCGCCAGGTCGGAAGTAATGGAGGGCAGCAGGTGGCGGAAAAGGATAAAACGCTCCGGCATACCCACACAGCGGGAAAACTGCACAAAATTCATATCCCGATACTGCATAACCCCAGTGCGGATCATCCGGGCATACCAGGCCCATTTGATGAAGATATTGGCAATAATCACATTCTGGACGTTAATACCCAAAAGCCCGACCACTGCAAAAACCATAATCTGGCTGGGAAAGGACAGCATCACGTCCACCACCCGCATAATGACCTCTTCCACCACACCCCGGAAATAACCGGCCATAATGCCCAGCACAGCTCCCAAGCTGATGGTTCCCAGCATGGTCAAAAGGGCCAGGCCCAGGGTGGGCCGAATGCCGTAAATCAGCCGGGAGAGGACGCAGCGGCCCAAATGATCGGTACCCAGCGGATAGGTCAGGCTATAGGGCCGAAACTTTTGTAGGATATTGGTGACATAGGGGTCATGGGGCGCCAAAACCGGAGCCAATAAGCCAATCAGGGCAATAAGCAGTACAAAAGCCACGGTCAGCACCGCTGCCCGATTGTTCCAAAACCGTTTTCCCATGGTTAGACCTCCCTTCTGAGTCTGGGATCCGATACCGTTTGCAGCACGTCGAATACCAGATTAAAGACCACAAATAAAATTCCAATAAACAGCACATAGGTTTGAATTACCGGCAAATCCCGGTTAAAGATGGAGCTGATGCACAACGTACCCAGCCCCGGCCAGGAAAACACATTTTCCACCACAATGGTTCCGGCAATCATCTGGGGAATGCTCATTCCCATGGCCACAATGCAGGTATGCATGGAATTTTTCAGGATATGCTTCACCAAAATGGCCCGCTGGGGCAATCCCCGAACCTGGGCATAGAGTACGTAGTCCCGCTTCATATTTTCCAGCATATTGTTGCGAATCAGCCGGATGTAGGTGGAAATATAGCTCAGGGCTACCGTAAAGGCCGGCAGAACCAAATGCTGCCAGGTACCATTCCCATTAGTAGGCAGCAGCCGCAGCTTGACGCTGACGCCCCACATCAGCAGCAGCCCCACCCAATAGGCGGGCATGGCAGTGGAGATAAAGACCAGGGCCCGCATGCCCCGGTCGAACCAGCCATCCTTGTACACCGCACACAGGAACCCAATGGGAATGCTCAGCACCAGTACAATCACAAAAGACGCCGCCGCCAATTGGAGGGTGGCCGGCAGGCAGCGGGCCAGTTCCCCAGCCACCGTCCGGGCCGGGTTTACATAGCTGACGCCAAAGTCCCCTTGCAGGCAGCCCAGTACCCAGTCGGTATAACGCACCAAAAAGGGTTTGTTCAGGCCCAGTTCGGCTTCTGCCTTGGCAATGGCCTCAGGGGTAATGATGGGGGTCTGCTGGATGCGCAGCACCACCTCCGCCGGATTGGAGGGGATCAGGTTGATAAATACGAAACAGACAAAAGAAATGGCCAAAAGCAGCGGAATGGCCATCAGCAGCCTGTGGATTACGTAACGTTTCATGGTATTTTCACTTCTCTTTCTCTCCTTACAGCAAGAAAGCCGCTCCTTGCGAAGCGGCCCCCTGGATTACTCAAAATACATACTGGCAAAATCTACGTCGTATTGGTCGATGCCAAAGTGGACACCCTTCAATTTGGACGTATAGAGTGCCTTGTTGGTTTCATAGGTCAGCGGCAGGTAGACCGCGTCCTCGTGCAGCCGGGTCAGCACAAACTTGTACAATTCCTGCCGCTTGGCTTCATCGGTGGACGTGAGAATATCCGTAATGGCCTGGTCAATCTCTGCCTTATCTGCCAGCCCCTGCTGGGTTGCAAAGTCCCCGTACACCGGAGCCCGCATGGCCGCCAGAGAAGACTGGGGATCATAGGGCATGCCCCAGCAGATATTAAAGACCATATCGAAATTCCCGGCCTTCATATTATCCCGGTAGGACTGTTCTTCCTCCCCATGGATATTAAGAGCAATGCCCAGTTTCCGATACTCACTTTGGAGATACTCGGCAATGGTTTTCTCCGTTACACTGTCACTGTTGTAGAGCAGATCCAGTTCCAGTTTCTGGCCGTCCTTGGCCCGCAGCCCATCGCTGGCCATAACCCAGCCAGCCTGGTCCAGCAGCTGGCCCGCCGCTGCGGTATTATAGGCATAGGGCTCCAGCCCCACATTGCAGTAAGGAACGGTAGGGGAATACAAGGTATCCGCCGCCGGTTCCAGTCCGTAAAAAATACCCTCTGAAATGGCCTTCCGGTTGGTGGCGTGCTGAAGGGCTTTCCGAACCGCACTTTCCCCTAAGATTTCATGGGTGGTATTGAAGACAATGTGCCGGGTAGAGGTGGGATTGGACAGCTGGGTGGTAAATTTATCGCTTTTCACATACTGGCTGATGGCATCTGCATCCAACATATTCTTGCCAAAAATCAGGTCAATTTCCCCATTTTCCAGCGCCATGATCCGGGTTTGGTTATCCGGAATGACCTTTACAGTAATTTTCTTCAGGGCCGGCTTCTTACCCCAGTATTTTTCGTTCCGTTCAAATACAGCGTATTCGTCAGTGACAAAGTCTTTCAGTACATAGGGCCCCGTCCCAATATAACTGGTTACCCCATCCTTGGTGCTGCCGTTTTTCATGCTTTTGGGGGAAATCATGGCAAAGGGCCGGATGCAGGCCAATTCCGTCAGCATGGGATAATAGGGCTCGCTCATTTCAATAACAAAGGTATCCTTGTCCGGAGCAGAAACACTGGTGAGCAAATTCATCATTTCCAGCCAGGTATGCCGTTCCCGGTTTTCCAAAATAGCATTAAAGTTGGCCAAAATGGCGTTGGCATCACAGGGCGTTCCATCGGAGAAGGTAACCCCCGGACGAATCTTAAAGGTGTAGGTCCGCCCGTCCGGACTGATAGTCCAGCTTTCCGCCAGACAGCCCACATACCCCTTTTCCGTATTGGTCACCAGGGTATCGTACAGCATGGACTGGGCGTACATCTCCCCAGCGTACAAATGGGGATTCAGGTTCCGGATATCCCGGTAATTGACGTACACCAATTCATCTTTCTTTCCGCCTGCCGTTTTGCCTGCCCCGCCATCGGCACCACAACCCGTAAATGCGGTCAGCAGCAGGACGCCGCCCAGCAGCGCCACCAAAATTTGTTTTTTCATAAGGACCTCCTGACAAATGTTGCGTACATATCATACTTTGTCAGAATACACTGGTTAGTCGAAACTTACTAGGCCCGAATTTTTTATAGAAATCTATAACGAATCGTTATACCCTATAAAATCTTTGCCAATTCCTGGATCAGCCACTGGGCTTGGGGAGACAAGGGCCGCTCAGGGTCCTGCACATACCCCAGCTGAAGAAAAGGCTCACAGTTCTCGATGGCAAGGGGCTTGATGGCATACTGCTCATAGGGCTCGTGCATAAAATTAAGCCCCAGACTGCAAACATCGGTGTGCAGCAGCATATCAATCAGCAAATGGTCACTATTGGTATAAACCACGTTCTGCAGCAATTTAGGGTCAATGACCCCCATGCTCACATGCTCCAAATGGTGCTCCATGGAGAAAAAGTCCCGCACGCCCCGCATAAACTTCAGCTTGTGCAGGTCCGCAAAATCCACACTGTTTTCCTGGTACAAGGGATGCTTGGGCCCCACATAGACGCAGATGCTTTTTACGCTCAGCGGGATAAATTCCAGCTTCTTGTGGGACAAAATATGCTGGAAGGCCGCTGCCTGCTTTTGGGCCACATAGACAATCCCCACTTCGGAAATCCCCTGCTGTACCTGCTCCGTAATTTCTTCCACCGTTCCTTCGTGGTGTTCAATATGAATGTCCGCCCCCCAGGTTTTGTAGAAATCCACCAAAAGCCGGGCCACCATATTGCTGGGATAGGTGGATACCCTGAGGCTTTCCTGCTCATCAGGAATGGCCAGGGAAGCAATGGTAGCCGTGGTTTTCAAAATCAGCCGGGCATATTCCAGCACGGTCTTGCCATACACCGTAGGCTGCACCCCTTTGCCGCTGCGAATCAGCAGGTTTCTCCCCAGCTCATGCTCCAAAGTACGTATGGTCTTGCTTACATTGGGCTGGGTCGTATACATACAGGCCGCAGCCTGGGATAAACTGCCTCGCTCACAGGCAGTGACAAAAATCTCCAGTTGTTTGATGTCCATAGGTCACGCTCCTTGTATTCCGGGAGTTTGTTTGTGCTAATCCGTTTTACTATACCGTTTCCTATAGATAATTGCAAGTTGCCTAAACGTTATAGGAATGGCCGCAAGCAAAACAGCCCAAAAAAGCCTGACCGCAGGTTCTCCCCCGCAATCAGGCTTGATACTTTCGGCACCTAAAATGGGCTGCCTTATCCTTTCGGACAGGCAGCCCATAGGGTCCCTATTTCTAATTGGAATGTAAGCGCAGCCCAGCCTTTGTCTTTTGAGGTGCCGGTCCATTTCGACCTAATGGGGCCCGGCGTTATAAATCGACTAGATGAAATAATAAAGGAGACTCAAAGCAACAGGGGCATGAACTGCAGGCTATAACACTTGCTGCGTGGGACTTGCAAACGGAATCCGGGGCTTCCTGCTGGAAGTTCCGTTTTCCGAAATTGCCAAGGTGTAGCTATCTTTCTAAAACTAGACCTCGTACGGCGATTACTCCCGGCTTGGTGCCGGTAAAGGATTTCTCCTGACCGCCCACAAAGGTAAAGTAAAACATATGATGTTCGTCAATCATCCAGGTCATATCCTTCAGCGGGATCTCTCCCCCATTGGGATACAGCTGGTAGAGTCTATCTACAAAAGCTGTCACGTCATAGGTTGCCAGCTGACCATTTTCCTGGGTATAGGTCAATTTCCCGTCTTGGATTTTGGCCGGATCCAGAATATATACCCGGCTGTAATCCTTTACCGGAAAGCTGCCTGCATTATAGGCATAACGCAGATGCGTTTGCTGCCGGTTATTGGGCAGGGAAGCCAACAGGCCGGAGGCTTCTACTTCTTTTACCAGCGGATACCGCCAGCTGCCGGGATTTCCTTTCAGATATTCCCAAGCGCTGTAAATCCGGTCGGCCCGCTGGACGGAAATAGCCGGATTGGCCTGGAGCTGGCCGTCCACCAGCATTTGGCCCTGCAGCAGGTTTTCCCGCAGCTGACTATACTGGAGCTGGGCCGGGAAATCAATGGCATTCAGCGGGGTCACTGTAACCAGCAGGGCCAGCACAGCGCCCAGGCCAAAGAGTTTCCGGGGTTTCATTCCCACCAGCCCCGCTGCCAGGATGCAGACCCCGTAGGCACTGCATACCAGGGACAAATACCGCAGGGACGTGGCCCCGTAGGCGCTCCAGCGCATCTGCACCCCGATGCCCTGCACCAGCAGTACAGGAATCAGCAGCAGCCCGCCCAAGAGGAATACCTTGCGAAACCAGCGCTGGGACAAATCTCCAAAGCTGAAGTACAGCAGGGCGTATACCGCCGTGGCAGCGGAAGCAAACCAGTTCATGGTGCCCACAGGCATGGCTCTTACCCAGGCAATCTTTCCCATATACAGATACAGGATCAGCAGCAAAAGTCCAAAAAAGGGGAGCAGGACCCGCCGCCACAGGGTGGTAAACCCCGGCACTTCCGGAATTTCTTCTTCCGGAAGGGGAATGTAGGAAAGAAAGGTGAGAAAGCCCACTACTCCAAAGGCAAAGACGAAGATACAGCCCAGCCATTGGATGCCTACGGGCATGACCAGAAACTGGAAGCCCAGGTAGCAGATGGACAGCAGGACCAGAATCAGCAGCCCTATGCCCAAGCTTTTCACCAGGGACAGGAACAGCCAGGGAAAAACCCGGTCCCTGCCCTCTGGGACATCACAGTAATACAGGGTGGCGGTAGCTGAAGCTGCCAGAATGCCTCCCGCCGCCATAAAGCAGTACGGAGTCAGCGGCAGTCCTTCCAAAAGCCGCCAGCCAATAATAAAGATCAGGAAACCCAGGGCATCCCGCCGGGGACCTACTTTGTCCGCCCGTTCATTGTACAGCCGCCAGGGAATGGACAGGGCAGTCACACAAAGCATCACCAGGATGCCCCGCTGCCAAATGTCCCCCTCCCCGCCAGGAGGCAGGTTCAGCTTGGTTTCCACCAGGCTGGCGGCGAAAATATACAGGCTGCCAAACACGGCCAGTTTAAACCGTCTGCTGCGCTGGAAAAGCGCAGCAGCAAATTCTCGTATGCGCTGCAGCATTTGCATCATCTCCCATGCTATGAACTTACCTGTTCATTATACCATGGAAGCGGAGAAGCGGTTATTTCCCTGGATGGTTTTTGAAGTAGTTGTACAGCAATCTGCCCAGTTCCCGGGCTTCTGCTTCGTTCAGGGTAATCCCCCTGTACATTTTTTCCCGTCTGGGGGCCCATTCCCGCAGATCAAACTTGGCGGGAGTATTGTTGTAAGAAATCCGGTTCAATTCCTTGGTATTACCAGTTTTGGTATTTTCCGACAAGATTCCTAGTTCTTCTTCTACTTCGTAACTGAATTCAGCCATTGTAATCCTCCTTACAAGATGAGCCTTTGGCCATCCGCTTGATGATTTTA
Organism: Acidaminococcus sp. AM05-11; assembly: GCF_003472805.1. Lineage (NCBI taxonomy): Bacteria > Bacillati > Bacillota > Negativicutes > Acidaminococcales > Acidaminococcaceae > Acidaminococcus > Acidaminococcus sp. AM05-11. The sequence goes on from NZ_QRMX01000002.1 coordinate 153,341, forward strand.
TTATAACGGATTTTATTTTTTTGCCTACCCCTTTTGGGCCATCGGGTATTTAAAGCGTACCATCGGGTATTTTTTCGTTTAAAGCACCCAGTTTTAGTTCCAAAATCCGTTTTATGGGGACCCATTTCCCACTTTTCAGCAAAATTCTTTTCCGAAAAGTATCCAATTTCACCGCCTGCTCCTGAAGTACCAGCTCCCGCCCGCCTTCCTTATGGGCATCCGGCTGAAAGTACGTAAGCAGCAGCAGGGGCTGCCGGCCCTGCTGCAATTCCAAGCCCACCCATTGGAGCTGCCGGTCCAGCCGTTCCTTTTCAGTCTCGTCCAGCTCCCGCTGGGCCTGGGTAAGCCGGGCCTCCTCGGCCACCAGTTCTTCGTACCCGGTAAGGGCTGCAAAGGGCATAAACTGGGCCGCCCGCTGGGAGCGGGACAGCTTGCGGCGTCTGGGGCTCTCCGGATGGGGCAGCGCAAGCATATCCTGATACCGTTTCATGCCCGATGCCCCCCTACCTGCTGGTTGCGTTCTATGGTCATGCCGCCGGCACACAGATTGCTGCCCTTTAAAATGGAGTTTTTGCCAAACCGCTCCTTTAAAGCCAGTACCGTTTCCTGGAGCCGGTATTCCTTAAAGGGATCCTGCCAGGCGGATTCCTCCTGGGCAAACAAATCCGCTTCCTGGGGCCGGCTGCGCTCCTGGGAAACTGGCAGCACCCGTTCTGCCGTAAGGCTCACCTTGCGGAGCAGCAGCTGGGGATCCACAATTTTCCGATACAGCGCCAGGGCTTCCTGGGTAAGCACCTGCCCGGAGGCCGTGTATTGGAGCAGTGCCTGGGTGCCCCGGGCCGGAAAGGGCACCAGCCGGCCATAATGGTCCTGGGCCACCCGCCCCCGGTAGGAGCGCAGCCTTTCCAAGTCCTCCAGGTTGGACCGGTCATAGCCCAAATGCAGCACCAGCCGGTCCGTTACAAGGCCCTTGCGTACCAGGTCCAGGGCCAACTGATCCGCCATTTCCCAAACAATCAGCCCCGCCTGCTCTGCTGTATAGGCATGCTGGAGCACCTGCCCTGACCCCAGGCTGGAGCTTTGGGGGGTGTATTTTTTGATGTCCTCCAGGGTGCAGGGTTCCCAACCCCAGGCATGGTCAATGAGCAGCTCCCCATTGACCCCAAACAGCCGGTACAGCAGGTCCTCGTCCACAAGGGACATCCTGGCCACATCCCCCAGGGTATACATCCCGTACTGGGCCAGCTTCCGGGCAATCCCCGGACCAATCCGCCAAAAATCGGTAAGCGGCCGATGCTCCCACAGCTTTTCCCGGTAACTTTCCTCCGTCAGGGCCGCAATGCGCACCCCGTCCTTTCCTGCGGGCAGATGCTTGGCTACAATATCCATGGCCACCTTGCACAGGTACAGGTTGGTACCAATGCCGGCCGTAGCCGTAATCCCCGTTTCCTGAAGCACCGCCTGGACCAGCTTCCGGGTCAGCTAATAGGGCGTCAGCCCATAGGTTTCCAAATAAGGGGTCAAGTCCAGCAGCACCTCATCCACCGAATACACGTGGATATCTTCCGGAGCCAAAAAGCGCAGATATACGCCGTAGACCCGGACACTGTACTCCATATAAAGCGCCATCCGGGGCATCGCCGTAATATAGGTCAATTTCTGGGAAGGATCCGCCTTCAGTACCCGGTCGGAAGCCGATTCTCCCTGGAAGTGCCGCCCCGGCGCCATGGCCCGCCGGTCCGCATTGATTTCCCCCACCTGCCGGATTACCTCGAACAAACGGGGCCGTCCAGGTACCCCACGGGCCTTGAGAGCCGGGGAAACCGCCAAGCAGATGGTTTTATCCGTCCGGGACTGATCCGCCACCACCAGGCACGCATCCAAGGGATTCAGCCCCCGTTCCACACATTCCACCGAAGCATAAAAAGATTTTAAGTCAATGGCCGCATAGACCTTTCCTTTCGCCATAGTACTCCCTCACTCTTTGTTCGTTTATTATAACTTATTCGAACATTTGTTCGTTTATACTATAGCATAAACCCCCAGGGTAAGACAAGCCCCCTTTGCAGCTGCTTTCCCGCAGCAGCCCAAAAGGGCACAAAAAAAGAGCCGTGACCTAAGCCACGACCCTTTGTTTTGCGCTTATTGCAGGAGAGCTTTGACAATGGCATTTACCCGCTGGCCAGAAGCCCGGCCTTGGGTCTGGGCCATTACCGTACCCATTACCTTCCCCATATCCTTCATGGATTTGGCACCCGTCTTGGCAATGGCGGCTTGAACGATTTCTTTCAGTTCGTCGTCGCTTAATTGCTGGGGCAGATACTTTTTCAAAATGGCAATTTCCTGCTCATTTTTCTCTACCATTTCAGGACGATTGGCATCCTTGATTTCTTGGATGGTATCTTCTCTCTGCTTAATTTCTTTCATAATGACAGCCATGACAGCGTCATCTTTCAGCTCTGTCTTTTCGTCAATTTCCTTATTCCGAATGGCAGCCCATACCATACGCAGAACGGTCAACTGCAATTTGCCGTTTTCCCGATCCTTCATGGCGTGCTTCATATCGGTTTGTAAGATTTCTCGTAAAGACACCTTAAAGCCCCCAAATCATAAAATGATTATCTGGATTTGCGTTTTCTGGCAGCTTCAGACTTTTTCTTGCGTCTTACGCTGGGCTTTTCGTAGTGTTCGCGCTTTCTTACTTCGGACAGAACGCCAGCTTTCTGCGTAGCACGTTTGAAACGACGCAGTGCGCTGTCCAAAGATTCAGTTTTGCCAACTTTAATCTCAGTCATCTATATCCCTCCCTCCACGATCTCTTTCGGGAAGTGTTTTAACATTAACACCTAGCCATTATACATTAAACCAGGCGTCTCTGTCAACAACATTAGCAGGGAGGCCAGCCTAATTCCTTTCCTCCCAAGACATGGAAATGCAGATGGGGAACCGTTTGTCCGCCTTCTGCGCCAGTGTTCACCACAACACGGAACCCTTTTTCCAAAATACCCAATTTCTTGGTAATCTCAGGAAGAATCTTTTGAACATGAGTCAGCACCTCGGGGGATGCCGTCAAAATGTTTTCCGAATGTTCCTTGGGGATAATCAGGACATGAACGGGCGCACCCGGGTTCAAGTCATTGATTACGATGACCTTGTCATCTTCATAGACCCGCTCGCTGGGAATTTCACCTGCAACAATCTTGCAAAAAATACAATCTGACATAATTTCACCCCCTGCCGACTAAAATTTGGTACTTTTATATTATAACACCGTTCATGCCGTCTTCAAATAGAGAATCCAGCCGAACTGGGGTTATTTTTCCTTCCAGATCCTGGTCACTGTGGGTATACACCCGAATATAGCCAGGGGTCAAGCCTTCCCAGTACCCTTCCTTGTTCACCTGCTCCCACAGGACAGAGGATTCCGCCCCCAGCAGGGTTTTCCGGAAGGCTTCGTGACCTTCGGCGTCAATCACTTCCAGCCGGTGCACCCGTTCCTGTTTCTCCTTGTTGGAGAGCTGGCCGGGCATCACCGCTGCCGGCGTTCCCTTTCTTTGGGAATAGGGAAAAATGTGGATCTTGCTGAACTGGCAGCTGCGGATAAAGTCCAAGGAGGCCTGGAAATCTTCTTCCGTTTCTCCCGGGAAGCCTACAATGACGTCGGTGGTAATGGCTACCCCCGGCACCAGGCTGCGAATCCGCTCCAGGAGACCTGCAAAGTCTGCGGTGGTATAGGGACGATGCATCCGTTTTAACGTAGCGTCACAGCCCGCCTGCAAGGGCAGATGGAGATGGGCACACAGCCGGGAATCTTCCTGCATCACCTGAAGCAATGCGTCTTCCACCTCCACGGATTCCAAAGAGCCCAGGCGTACCCGGCGCACCTCCGGTACGGAAAGGGCGGCCTTTACCGCATCGGACAGCCGGTAGCCCTGGCCGTCTTCCTTGCCGTAGCAGCCCAGATGGATGCCCAGCAACACGATTTCCTTAAAGCCCTGATCCACCAGCCGCTGGGTTTCTTCACGGATGCTTTCCAGGGAACGGGAACGGAGATGACCTCTGGCGTAGGGAATGATGCAATAGGAGCAGTATTGGTCGCAGCCTTCCTGGATTTTCAGGAACGCCCGGTCCCGGCTTTCGTCCACGGCCGCTTCCATAGCCTCAAAGCTCCGGCCAATGGGCAGCTCGTGAACAGCGTTTAAGGGTACAGCTTGCTCCGCTTCATCCTCCTGCAGCCGCTGCTGCACCAGCTCCACCACCTTGCTCCGGTCCTGGTTGCCAATGAGCAGGTCCACTCCGTCAATATGGGCTACCTCGTCAGGGGAAGTCTGGGGATAGCAGCCCGTTACCACGATAAGCGGCTTGGGGTCCCGTTTGGCTGCCCGGCGGATCATCTTCCGGGACTTGCTCTGACCCATATTGGTCACCACGCAGGTATTGATCAGATAGATGTCCGCAGGCTGCTCAAAATCCACAATCGTAAAGCCGGCTTCCCGGAACAATTTCTCCATGGATGCAGTATCCGATTGGTTTACCTTGCAGCCCAAGGTATAAAAAGCTATTTTTTTCATCTATCTTATCCTCCCAAATTTCCTGTTTCGTACATGATGGCCGTAAGGGCCGCCAGGGCGGCGGTCTCCGTGCGCATAATCCGGGGCCCCAGGCTGACGGACGCCCAGCCCAGCTTCTGGCTCAGGGCGAACTCGTCCTTGCTGATGCCCCCCTCGGGGCCAATAATCAGGGCCGCCGTCTTGGCCTCCTGCTGTACCTGAAGAGCCTGGCGAATGCCCTGCCCGTCCTCTACTTCGTAAGCAATGATTTTCAGTTCTGCCGTACAGCCCTGGAGTACTTCTTTAAAAGCTCTCACCGGCAGCACCTGGGGAATGATATCCCGCTTGCTTTGTTTGGCCGCTGCCTCGGCAATTTTCTGCCACCGTTCCAGCTTCTTTTCGACCTTAACAGGGTCCAGCTTTACCACCGAATGGTCCATCACAGCCGGCTGGATGGCCGTCACCCCCAGCTCAATGGCCTTTTGGATAACCCATTCCAGCTTGTCCTGCTTGGGCAGGCCCTGGATCAGGGTTACCTGCACCGAGGGTTCGTGGCAGCGTTCAATTTTTTCTACCAGGGACAGCGCCACCTGATGCTCCGTAAAGCCGGTAATTTCCATCAGGGCCGTTACCTGGTCCAGGCTGACAATCTGCACCTGATCCCCAGCCTTCATCCGCAGCACGTGGGAAATGTGGTGGGCATCCTGCCCGTCAATAACCATTTCCGGTGCAAAATTCCGGGGTACAAAAAAACGATACACAGCCTTATGCCTCCCTGCCCATGGTAATGGCGGTCCAGCCAGCTTTCCGGCTGACCTGAAGAATCTGGAAGCCCTGCTCCTTAGCAGCTGCTTCCACATCCGGGAACCGTTCTTCAATGACGCCACTGGCCAGGAACTTACCGCCAGGAGCCAGTTTGGCAGCTACCTCCGGCAGCACCAGAATGATGATGTCCGCAATAATGTTGGCGATGATAATATCCGCCTGACCATTGGTATCGTCCAGCAGGTTCCCCTGCTTTACGTCAATTCTGTCGGAAAGGCCGTTTAGGGCAATATTTTCCTTGGCCACTTCTACAGCCTTGGCGTCGATGTCCACCGCTTCCACAGTTTTGGCACCCAAAAGGGCGGCCGTCATGGCCAAAATCCCGCTGCCGGTACCTACGTCAAATACCGTGCAATCCGGGTTCACCAGCTCTTCCAGCCGCTGGATGCACATACTGGTGGTGGCGTGGGTGCCGGTACCGAAGGCCATCCCCGGATCCAGGGAGATGACCAAATCCCCTTCCTGGGGTTCATAGGTTTCCCAGGTGGGTTTAATCACCGTTCTCTTCCCTACCCGTTTGGTGTGGAAGAATTGCTTCCACTGATTGGCCCAGTCCTTTTCGCTAATCTGCCGGAACAAGGTGGCCCCAAACCGGCACTTGCCCAGCCGAGCTTCAATTTCCTGCATACCGTTTTCAATGGCCTCCAGGCGCTGCTGAAGCTCCTGGTTTTCCGGATAGTAGGCCGTTACCGTCACCACTTCCGTATTTTCCTGGGCAGGAATATCGCACAGTTCCCAGGTGGCGTGTTCCCGCAGCTCATTGAGCAGCAGGGGGTCTTCAATTTCCACGCCATTTCTGGCGCCCACTTCCCGCAGCAGTTCGGCTACCGCTTCCACCGCTTCGTGAGTGACTTTCAAGCTGACTTGCAGCCAAGTTTCCATTTGCATTCTCCTTTGTCTTCCAAACAAACTTCTCAGCAGCTTTCCAGACCTTTCTGGAGCTGCTGTCTATTTATGCGCAATTATTATATTATACCTTATTTTTCCCCGTCCGTCACGGACCCCGCCCCTAAGGGACACGAAAGCCCCCGCACCGCAGATTGCTCCGCAGCCCGAGGGCCTGATTTTACGCTGATTTTTCCTGCATAGCCTGTGCCAGTTTCTCTTCCTTTTTGGTCAGCTGCTTTAACCGCTTGAGGGCCAACAGGAACCAGGGCAGGTTCTTGTCATCCAGGACGTATTCGCTGAGAGAATGCTCCGTCACCTGAAGCCAGCGGGAGTAGATGCCGCTGCCCAGGAGAAGGGGATCCTCTATCTGAAAAATCACCTGTTCCAGGGTTTCCCAATCCTGGTAAGCTCCTTTGGAATACGCCTTGCTAAAGCCCTTTCCCTGGTCCGCTTTGAAGCCCAGGGCAGTGCATTCCTCTCCAAAGACGCTTTCCTCCACCACATCAATGGGGGTCATGGGGTCCTTGTACAGGATCAGATATTTTTTGGCGAATTTATGAATGTCTTTCCGGTTCTTTAAAGCCTTCATGCTGTTCTCCTCCACTGCCGCACTTCCTGGAGAAAAGCAGCAGCGCTATACCTTTTATGCATAAACAAATCCATTTTCCCAGCTTCTAACGTCTTCTAGTATAGCAGAGATTTAACATTTTGCAATGTTTTTCTTTTCACAGTCAATTCTTTACTAACCACAGGCTTTTTGCAAGAAAACATTCCCATTTCGTATCAATTTATACACAAAATAGGGATCCGTACCTGCCTTTGTCCCCCGCTTTGCCAATTGCAAACTTTTGGGCTTCCCTTTTAAAGCAGCGGACCGCATACCCCCAGGACGCCAAAAAGGATGCGCCTTGGCGCATCCTTTTCCCGCACTTATTCTTCTGCAGTTTCCGCAGCCGGCTGTTCTTCCGCAGTTTCTTCCACAGTTTCAGCCGCCGCTTCTTCCCCTTCTGCCGGCACTTCCTCTGCTTCTACAGCTTCCGGTTCGGGTTGGGGCTGAACTAGCCTCACCACCACTACATCCACGGCATCTACGGCGTAGTCGGTAATGGCAACCGTTTCCCGCACTACTGCTTCCCGCAGGGCTTCCACCACTTCAGGGATATTGGCCCCGTATTCCACGCTGACCTTCACCTCAAAGCTCACATGGCCTTTTTTCACCGTGCCGCTTTCTTCCACGGACGCATCCGTTTTCTTTACGGCAATCTGGGACGTAATCTTGTCCGTCATCCGTTTGGCCAGGGAAAAGAAAGAGCCGCCTTCATTTAAGGTCAAAGATACGTGCTCCACCTTACCTACAGCAATCCGCACAAGTTCCGTAAAGACTTCTTCACTGATGATGGTTTTGCCTTGAATCATACCAATCCCTCCTTACAATACAGAAAGGGAGAAGGACAATGGTTTGCGTCCTCCTCCCTTCTTACAGCGCCGCAGCGCTTAACGGAATTCCACTTTCAAATGCTGCCGATTGGGCAAACGATTGTATTTATACTTGGGATACCCTACCAAAAGGGTGCCCACCACCACCTGTTTGGCCGGAACGTTCAACAGTTCCCGCAGCGGCTGGTAATCAGCCTGGGCACAGGTCTGAATGAAGCCCATAATGGTGGTACCCAGACCCAGGGTGGGTGCATACAATTCAGCGTAGGCCCATGCCTGTTCGCAGTTGCTGATGCCGGTCATGTTCAGTCTCCGGGCCAGGGCGAAAATCAGCTGCTTGGCATTGCGGCCAATAATGTCGATTTTCCGCTCCCGGTATACTTCCAGCACCTTCAGATAGTACCGGCGCTGGGGAGCTTTTCTGTCGATTTCTTCCTGCATCCAATCAGCCACGCAGTCGGTAATCTTTTGGATCAATTCCCGGTCAGATACCACAATGTAGTACAAACCTTGGGAATTGGCAGCAGTAGGAGCGTACCGGGCAATATCCAGCAGCTCGGTAATCTTTTCTTCGCTGACCAGTTCATCCTTAAAATTCCGGATGCTTCTGCGCATACGCATAAAATCATAGGCGGATTTTTTATCTAGTACTGACGTAGGAACCGGATCCGTTTCCTCGTAGGGGCAGCGGGAGTTGTCCAGGGCGCCCGTAGGGCAAACAGAAACACAATGGCCGCAGGACATACAGGACATATCATTGATGCAAACCGGGCCTTTTTTGCCTTCGCTTTGGTTCATTTCCAAAATGCAGCTGGGGCAAACGTTGGAACATATCCCGCAATTAATGCACTTGTCTTGATCGACCGTTATTATACCAACCAAATATAACACCTCAAATTCTTACTGTCAGCGCAGTACTCATTTAACTATACTGCGAATTGTTTTAAAAATGATTTCAATTTGCTTATAAATCCAAAAAAAGCCGGACATCCGTCCGGCATATTTTTAAATGGCTCCCCGAGTAAGACTCGAACTTACAACAACTCGATTAACAGTCGAGTGCTCTACCATTGAGCTATCGGGGAATCTCTCAACGAAGATTATTCTACACGAAAGTGCCTATCCTGTCAACTACTTTTTTAAAAAAGGATAAGAAAAAAGTTGGAACATACCCTGGTCATGAAGATAGCCGGTATCATTCAAGGCAAAGAGCGTTCTTTCCCCCCATTTATTGATGCCCAACACCGTTAAGGATGCCGGAAGAATATCAAAGGAAATCTGTTTATCGGCCACCTCCTGGATATCCAGGCCCAGCCAATAAAAAATCATGTTCTGGATGGTTCCCTTATGGGATACAATAATCAGGTCCCCAGGCTCCTCCATAAGCTTCTTGAAGCCTTCCACCGTGCGCTGGTAAAACTGCCGGCGGGTTTCTCCACCCTCGTAATTGATATGGTCCAGCTCCCGGCCGGTTACCGGCGGGTGGTAAAAGGCCTTGGATTCCTTGAGAGAAAGGCCAGCTGCCCGGCCATTGTTCTTCTCCCGAAGGAAGGCATAGGACTCCACCCCTGAAGCACCCAGTCTTTCTGCAATCATTTCGCCGCCCATTCGGGCCCGCTTCAGGTCGCTGGTCACAATCCTAGGGGGCGTATGGCCGGCAAAGTCCCGGGCCAGGCAGTCCGCCAGTTTCTTGAACTGGCCGCAGCCTTTTTCAGTCAGGGCCGAGTCGGTCCAGCCCCCGGTCAATGCCTGCACATGATGATCTGCTTCCCCATGCCGAATCAGGATAATCATGGTGTTCCTCCCTCGCTGCTGACGGTTAGATATACCGTTTCAGGGTAATGGCAAAACGGCCCTTCTTGGTGGTGCCCCGTACTTCGGACAGTTCCACCCTGCCCCGGGACCGGAAGGAAATAATATCCCCTTCTTTGACGGTCTGGGACGGACTTTTGGCGTCCTGCCAATTCAGCCGCACATTCTGACCCTTGATTTCATCTGCCATCCGGGAACGGGAAACCCCATAGCCCGCAGCAGCCACGGCGTCCAGCCGCAAAGCGGCTACCGTAGACGAAATCAATTTGATTTTTTGTTCCTTTTCCTGCAAGTCCGCAAAAGCAATTTCCCGGACTTCTACAGTGGCGGCACCGATTTTGGTCAGATTGGTCACCACGAAATTGCTCATGGCCGTATCCACCACTATCTGCCCGCCTTCTTCGTTAAATACAATGTCACCCATGATTTCCCGCTTGCACCCCAGGCCCATAAAGGCGCCCAGCACGTCCCGGTGACCGATATCGTAATACCGCTTGTCCCAGGTGATTTGCAGGGGAGTAATGGCGAAATCCGGCTGGCCGTAGAACTCTTCACTGACAAAAGCAGCCCGCAGGCGTTCCGCATTCTGGAACCCGCCGTTTAATTCCACCCGGATATTGGGAAAGTTGGCAGCAATAATTTCTGCCACATTCTGTTCATGGGGATCCAAAAAGCCGGTTACCTTATAACGGCGGCTTTTCCGGGCCCCCTCAGCCAAATCCAGCAGCTGGCTGGCCAATTCGGCGTCTCCGCCGGCCTTAAAGTAGCGTAAAATTTTCTCTCGATCTGCCATCTTATTTTTTGAGTGCAGCGCTGCGGTCAAGGACGGCCTGCACTGCATCGTAGAACGCTCCTCTCACTCCATGATTTTCCAGTGCCTTGATGCCGGCAATGGTAGTGCCGCCAGGGGACGTTACCTGATCCCGGAGCTGGGCCGGATGCACGCCGGTTTTCAGGGCCATCACCCCGCTGCCTGCCATGGTGGCAGCTGCCAGCTGAATGGACAAAGCCCGGGGCAGCCCTGCCATCACCCCGGCATCTGCCAGGGCATCCATGACCACAAAGAAATAGCCGGGGCCGCAGCCGCTGATGGCCGTAATGGCCTCCATGGCTTTTTCGTCCACCCGGACCACCTGGCCGCAGGAGGCAAAAATAGCTTCCGTCAGCTCCAAGTCCTCTGCCGAAGCCTTGTCATCGCCGGTAATGGCAGTCATACCCATGCCCACCGCAAGGGGCGTATTGGGCATACAGCGGATTACCCGGTGGCCGGGCACCAGGTCGTGGAGCATGGCAATATCATAGCTGCCCATAATGGACACCACCAGGGCCTCCGGGGCCATTGCCTTGCGCAGGTCGTCCGTTACAGCCGCTTTTGCCATTTGGGGCTTTACGGCCAGGATCACCAAATCCGCCCCCTGGACAGCTGCTGCATTATCCCCTACAGCCGTAATACCGTAGGTGTTTTGCAGATATTCCTGACGGGCTGCCGTAGGTACGCCAGCCGCCACTTGTCCCTTCTTTACCAAACCGCCCTGGAGCAGCCCCTTTAAAATAGCCTCACCCATGGCGCCGCAGCCAATAAAGGCAATTTTGGCGATAGTATTTATTGTTCCCAAGGAGAATTCCCTTCTTCCTCTACGTAATTGGTATTTTCCGTATCGATGTCAATATTAGGAGGCGCGCAGACCAGGATATTCCGGCCAATTTTCTTGACGGTGCCGTCCAAGGCATAAATGGTGCCGCTGACAAAGTCCACAATGCGCTTGCGCACGTCGGGATCCGTATCTTCGAAATTGATGACCACCGGCTGGTTTTTGCACAGATAGTCCGCCATTTTTTGGGAATCATTGAAGTCAATGGGTTCAATTACCACCACACTGACCGGATTGCGGTTTACAGGCATGGACATGACCTTGTCCGCATCGTTATTGCGATTTTCCACAGGGGGTACCTCCCGTCTGCTTTCTTCATAACTGGTTTCCGGCTGGCTGTGTCTGCCAAAAATGGGAACCACCTTGCTGTCCTCATCCCGCAGTTCTTCCCCGCCGTCCATTTCCGGTTTGTCTTCTTCCTTATAAAAGCCAAGGGATTCCGTAATTTTTCTCATAAAGTCGAAATTCATGCAGTCCACCGCTCCATCTTAAAATTTTAGTGAGTAATCCCGGGCGCCAAACAGTGCGGAACCTACCCGGATTTCATTGGCTCCTTCTTCGATTGCTACCCAGTAGTCGTGGGTCATGCCCATGGACAAGGTGTCACAGGCAGGGGATTGCAGCTGGTTTTTCAGGTACAGGAAATCCTGATAGCCTGCCGCAAAGACAGGACGGGTTTCTTCCACCTGGTCCGTTGCCTGGGCAATCACCATAACGCCCCGGACCCGGAGGTGGGGATAGTTCCCCAGCTTGGGAATAACGGCCCGGAATTCCTCCGGTGCAAAGCCGCTCTTTTGTTCTTCCCCAGCTTCGTTGATCTGGAGCAGCACATCCTGAACCTTGCCCAGGGCGGCCGCTTCCTTATCCAGATGCTGCATAATCTTTTCGCTGTCCACCGATTCAATGATGGCAAAATGCTCCACCGCATGCTTGGCCTTGTTGGTCTGCAGGTGGCCGATCAAATGCCAAACACCACCAGGAGGCAGTACCTCCTGCTTGTGCATGGCTTCCTGGACCCGGTTTTCCCCCACATCCGTCAGCCCTGCCGCCAGTGCTTCCGTTACAATCTCCGGAGGATGATTTTTGGTCACCGCCAAAATGGTCACCTTATCCCCCGTTGCTTTCTTTTCCTTGCGATTGGCAAGAGCCTCCTGAACCTTGGCCTGTACCTTCGCCAAATTTTCCTGTAACATAGGCTCTCTCTCCCTTCCTATTTTCTAAACAAAATGCCCGCCAGTCTCCCGGTCTTGCCATGCTCGCCACGGTAGGAGAAAAAGTCTCCCTGATGGCAGCAGGTACAATAATCGGACCGGAAAATCATCTCCTGAGGCACGCCGGCCTCCAGCAGCTGCAGGGTATTCATTTTCCACAGATCCAGCTGGTAGTGTCCTTCCCGACCCGGTGTAAAACAGGAGGCATAGGCTTCTGCCTGGGACCGTACGGCCTCGTCCACTTCGTAGCAGCAGGGACCGATGGAAGGCCCGATGCCCACAGCTAGATTATGGGGCTGGCAGCCAAAGGCTTCTGCCAGCTGTTCTACTGCTTTCTTAGCAATACCTGCCACGCTGCCCCGCCACCCGGCATGAACTAGGCCGATGGCATTGCTGCAGGTATCCACCAGTAGAATAGGGACACAGTCGGCAAATACCAATAAAAGAGGCAGGTTCCGGCAGTCCGTAATGAGACCGTCCGTTTGGGGCAAGGTATCTTCATAGGTAAACGCCCCTTTGCCTGCATCCGCCTCTGTCACACGCACAATGTGGGTGCTGTGCACCTGGTTGCAGGTGACCGTCCGGTTCAGGTCAAAGCCCAGTGCCTTGGCCACTTTCTGCCGGTTGCGGACCACCTTCTCCGGGTTATCCCCTGAGTGCAGGCCCATATTCAAAATGCCTTCCAAATTATCGCTTTCCCCGCCTGTACGGCAGGTAAAAGCATGGCCAACGCCCAGTTTTTCCCAGGCTGGGAAATAGCTAAAGCGCAAGCCGTCTTTTTCTCGTATTGCAAATGGAGCCACGCTCCCACCTCGTTTCCCCTTGGAGTTATATAAAAATGGAAGTTACCGAAAACTTGCTTTCAGTAACTTCCATTGTACTGTTTTTTTTGGCGTTTGTAAAACGAAAAGCCAGAAAATCCCGTCCAAAACCACGGGGTTCCAAAGAAATTTACGCCTTTTGTCCCGCCTTGGCCAGAGCCGCTTCCATCCGGGCAATCACCGTTTCCAACACCTTGATCCGGGCGTACAGTTTGTTGTTGGCTTCCACCACCGTCCAGGGTGCCTCAGGGGTATCCGTCCGGTAGATCATTTCGTTTACCGCATCCACGTAGGCATCCCATTTGGACCGGTTCCGCCAATCGTCCGGGGTAATCTTCCAGGTCTTGTTGGGATCATTCTCCCGGTCCTGGAACCGCTTTAACTGCTCATCCTGGTCAATGTGCATCCAAAATTTCTGCACAATAATGCCCTGCTTCACCCATTGGGCTTCCATGTCCTGGATTTCCCCATAGGCCCGGCGCCATTCTGGATTGGTGGCAAAATGCTCAATTCTCTCCACCAGCACCCGACCATACCAGGTACGGTCAAAGATGGCAATCTCGCCTGGGCGGGGAATCTTGGTCCAGAACCGCCACAGATAGTGGAACTGGTTCTCCCACTCGTTGGGAGCGCTTACAGGATTCACCTGGTAGCCCAGGGGATCAAAGGATTCCGACAAGCGCTTGATGGCGCCGCCCTTGCCGCCGGCATCCTGCCCTTCAAAGGCAATAATGGTGCTGATTTTCCGTTTGGCCAGCTCCACCTGCAATTCACCCAGACGCTTGTGGCATTTCTTCAGTTTCTTGTCATATTCGTCCGAATCCATGGGCTGGTTGGGATCAAAAGTAGCCAAAATATCCGGCACCGAAGGATCCTTCACCGGGGCAATATCCCGCTGCACCTTCAGCTGGCTCTGCCGCAGGGCCTTTTCCATACAAGCAATCAGCACCTGGAATACAGCTTCCGTCCCGGTCTTTTTGTCTTCCATGGGAATAATGTGCCAAGGAGCCACGCTGGTATCCGTAGCCGCCAGCATCTTCTCGTATACCTCCCGGTAGGCATTGTAGTCGATGCCCTCAATGCCGGAAGGCGTCAGCTTTTCCCACAAGCTGCTATCGGAAGGTCCCTTTTCCAGGTTTTCCTTCTGCTGCTTTTTGGAGATATGGGTAAATATCTTGATGATGGTATAACCGCCATCGGTAAGTTCTTTTTCAAAGGTATTGATTTCCTCGTAGGAAACATTGTACCAGGAAGCCGCTTCGTCCGGGTCCCCTACCAAATGCTCATTGCACAGAAAATACCAGGCCCTGTGATGAATGGCAATATGCCCCTTGGCCGGCAGTTCATTCCAGAATTGGGTAAAGAAAGGACTTTCCTTTTGGGCGTCCGTGGTCTTAGAAGCAGAAAATACCCGAAAACCACGAGGGTCCAATGCAGAAATCACCTTGCTGATCAGCTCGCTGCGGAAGGTCCCCCGAAAGCCTTCGAACAGAATAATCACAGGTACCCCTGCATCCCGCAGAGACCGCTGCAAAAACCCCAGCCGATTGGTTTCTTCCTCCATTTTATCCGTATACTCTTTTTTAGAAACCTTAGTGTCCAAATCAATCTTGTCCAGCATGAGCATTCCTCCCTCCGGCAGGGAATCAGGCGGTGCGTGTAATTCCTATGCCATGTATCTTTATATTATACCATGCTTTTGGTTTTTCAGGACCAAACTTTATTACAAATACTTCCATGTTTCTTCCTATTTACTCCGAAATTGTACGGTTTTCTATGGAAAGTGAGCAGGAATTTTTCTGGGTTCCATAAAAAAGGAGCCGTGAAAAATGATTGCTCATTTTTCGCAGCTCCTTTAAGCGAGGCAAAATTATTTGATTTTGTTCTTGCAATCGCCAGTTTCCACGTAATCTTTCAGGTTCTGATAGCTGGTTTCCACCATGTTCTTCACGGCTTCATCAGTGTAGGAACCCAGATGCGGGGAGATCAGGACTTTCGGGTACAGGCTTACCAGTTTGGCAAATTGCGCATTGGGGATTTCTTTGTCGCCAAAGTTCTTGCCGAACAGTTCAGCTTCGCCATCCAGGGTATCAGCAGCAAAGCCGCCCAGTTTACCGCTTTCAATGGCTTCGATGACAGCATCGGTATCTACCAGCTGGCCGCGGGCTGCGTTAACCAGGATAGCGCCGTCTTTCATCTTGCTGATGAATTCTTTGGTAACAACCTTGCCGTTTTCCTTGATGTAAGGAGCATGCAGGGAAATGATATCGGATTTAGCCAACAGTTCGTCCATGGAAACCTGGGTAGCATAGTCATCGATGCCTTTGATTTGGAAGACATCTTCGCCGATTACGGTAGCACCCATGCCGTGGAAAATCTGAGCGCAGACACGGCCGATACGGCCCAGGCCTACGATACCAACGGTGCAGTTGCGGATTTCCTTGGAGAACATTTCGCTGTCAACAACGAAGTTCTTTTTGGCGGATTGGCTGGTAGTGTATGCCAGATGTCTCAGCAGCATCATAGCATGGGTAACGGCCAATTCAGCAATGGCGTTGGGGGAATAGCCAGGAACAAAGGCCATCTTGAAGCCCAGTTCTTTAGCATAGGGAATATCGATATGATCGGTACCAACAGTTCTGGTCAGAAGATATTTAACACCCAGTTCTTTGTAGATGTCCAGGTTCTGTTTGTTGGCAAAGCAGTTGCCGCGCAGGATAACAGCTTCGTAGCCCTTAGCTTTTTCAGCAGATTCTTTCGTATTCAGATATTCAGGAATACAAGTGATTTCATAATTGAAATCTTTGTTGCAAGCCTCAAAAATCGGTAATTCTACGTCTCTAACTCCATAACATAAAACTTTCATACCATTACCTCCTGTAGATGCACTTATTGCTGGACTGTTTTACCAGTCCGCCCCTCAGTATCATTTTATCATGGAAAAATTTATTTTCAATATAATTTCCGTATTTTGTATACATTTATAGAAAAGTTAAATAATTACTTTTGATTATGTATACTTTATTAGCCAAAAAGGGTCTGTACCATAAACAGGTCAGCAGACTGCTGCTCTGCTGAAAAAAGAAGCTGTGCAAAATGGATTTCCTTTTTGCACAGCTTCTCCAATTACACGGTCTTAGGCTTTCCACAGACCATGCAGGTTGCAGTAAGCGTAAACGCCTTCGACTTCATCCCCTGCTACCAGAGCAAAAGCTGCTTTCGGAGCATCGCCCGGTTTCAGGTCTTTTCTTTGTACGCCATTCTTGGTGGCCAAAACGATGAATTCAATATAATGTTCTGCAGTCATAGGATGTTCCACAGAGCCAACGGTAACATTCACTACGCCGTCCTTCACTTCATAAACAGGTACGTGTTTTTCTTTGGCAGCGTCAACCGTATTGGGGACCAATTCACCCATTTTTTCGCCGCAGCAGATTACGGGAACACCGGTAGCTTTTACCAAAGTAATGATTTGACCACAATGGGCACATTTAAAGAATTTAGGTTCCATAATAAAGCCTCCTCATAGATAACCATAACCAATTGAATGTCTGTCTTCAACATCTATTGATGTTACCTATATAGTAACACAAAATGAAGGTTTTTACCACAGATTTCTATTTCTTAATAAATGTTCTTATTTATACACAACTATATATTACCGGTTCCGATCCTTCATGGCCCGGTCAATATCCCGCTTGGCAGCCCGCTCCGCCATGTCCCGGCGCTTGTCATAGATTTTTTTACCGGTAGCCAGGGCCAGCTTGCATTTCACCAGGCCATGGGAAAAGTACAGCTGCAGGGGGACCAAGGTAAACCCTCTTTCCTTGGTCTTGCCAATGAGCTTTTGGATTTCCCGCTTGTGCATGAGCAGCTTCCGGTCCCGCAGGGGTTCATGGTTAAAGATGTTCCCGTGGTCATAGGGGCTAATATGCAGATTATACAAATAGACCTCGCAGGTTTTGGTAATGGCCGCGTAAGCGTCCTTCAGATTGGCTTTCCCCTGGCGCAGGGATTTCACCTCTGTGCCGGTCAGGACAATGCCTGTTTCATAGGTCTCGTGGATATTGTAATCATGCCTTGCTTTTCTGTTTTCGGCTATGACCTTCACCGTTTTTTCCATGTCGATTCCTCCGTCTTCTTCTGCCGCCGTTGGTGGATTTACCCTGCTCTAGCGGGGCCTTGGTACTGGTGGGGCTATTGGACGTATTTTGACCCTGGGCTGCATTGCCGCCCTTCTTCTTGCGTCTTCTCTTTCTCTTGTGCTTCTTGTCTCCGGCGGGAGCCTCTCCGGCAATCAGGTCCTTCTTATCCAGCGCACCGCCGGTCTGGCGTTTTTCCTTCTTCTTGCTCTGCCGGGTCAGGTCCTGACGCATCCGGGACAGCTGGTATTCCGGCATCCCGGCCAGTACAAAGTCGATTTTCCGTTCGGCCACGTTCACCTGGAGCACCTGAATCTTTACAGTATCCCCCAAACGGTACCGATGGCCCAAATGCTCACCAATCAGGGCATACTGCCCTTCCAGATATTCATAGTAATCATCGGTCAGACTGGAAATATGCACCAGTCCTTCCACCCCATTGGCCAATTCCACAAAGAAGCCAAAGGAGGAAACCCCGGAAATGGTTCCTTCAAATTCCTGGTCCACAAACTGGAGCATATATTCCGCCATTTTAAGATCTACCGTCTGGCGTTCCGCTTCAATGGCCGCCCGCTCCCGGGTGGAGCAATGGGTGGAAATCAGCGCCAGCTTGGCCGTTCTTTCTTCCGCTTCTTCCCGGGACAGACGCTTGCCGGACAGCTGCTCCCGCAGCAGCCGGTGCACCATCAAGTCCGGATAACGGCGGATGGGCGAAGTAAAGTGGGTATAGTAGGTAGCAGCCAGGCCAAAGTGCCCAATGTTTTCCGGCTGGTACACGGCCTGTTTCATGCTCCGGAGAGCTACCGTAGAAATCAGCCGTTCTTCCGGCTTGCCTGCCACCTTTTCCAAAGCCTTGGCCAAGGTCTTGGGTTTGATATCGTCTTCGTCAATTTTCAGGGTGACCCCAAAGACGCTCATCAGCTTGGCCAGGTCCGTAATCTTGTCCCGGTCCGGCACATCGTGCACCCGGTAGATAAAAGGCCGTTTCTTTTTGGCCATATGGGCAGCCACCGTTTCGTTGGCCGCCAGCATGAATTCCTCAATCATCATTTCCGCAATGGAGCGGATCCGCTGCTTGATTTCAATGGGGTGCTTCTTTTCGTCCAGGATCACCTTTTGTTCCGGCAGCTCAAAGTTGATGGAGCCCCGTTTTTCCCGGCGCTTCTTGAGTACCTTGCTGAGTTCTGCCATGGTTTCCAGCATGGGAACGATATCCTGGTACTTTTTCCGCAGTTCAGGATCCTGTTCCACCAGAATATCCCGGACATCATCGTAGTTCATCCGGTGCAGGGAATTGATGACCGCAGGGGCAATCTCATAGCTCAGAAGCTTACCGGTTTTCCCGTCCAGGAGCATTTCGCAGCTCATGGTCAGCCGGTCTTCCCCTTCGTTCAGGCTGCAAATGCCATTGGAAAGTTCCACCGGCAGCATGGGCAGTACCCGGTCCACCAGGTATACGCTGGTACCCCGCTCGTAGGCTTCGTTGTCCAGGGCCGTATGGGGATGAACGTAATAGCTGACGTCGGCAATGTAGACCCCCAGGAAGTAGTTGTCCCCCTGTTTTTCCACGTACACAGCGTCATCCAGGTCCTTGGCATCTACCCCGTCAATGGTGATGATGCTCCAGTCTCGGCGGTCCTTCCGGTTTTCAATTTCCTTGGGTTTGATTTTCTTTTCCACCTGCTGGGCGGCTTCCTGGACCTTGGCTGGGAATTCCGTGGGCAGGTCGTTGTCCTTGATAATGGACAGGATTTCCAGCCCGATGTCCCCCTGCTTGCCCAGGATTTCTACAATCTTACCCTCAGCATTCCGACGTTCATCCGGCCAGGTAGTAATTTCCACCACTACTTTTTCCTTATCCTTGGCACCGTTAAAATCTCTCCGGCGCACATAGATATCCCGGGAAATCCGTTTGTTGTCCGGAATTACAAAGGCAAATTCCTTGGACTTGGAGAAGGTTCCTACCAGCTTGTGGTGGGCCCGCTTCAAAATCCGGATAACCTTCCCTTCCAGGCGTCCGTCAAAGCTGCTTTTGGACACCCGGGCCATGACCGTATCGCCGTCCATGGCCCCGGACAGGGAATTGGCCGGAACAAACAGGTCCGGGTCCCCATTTTTCACCAGGGGCACCACAAAGCCAAAGCCCTTGCTGGTAACCTGGCAGCGGCCCGTAACCAGGCCCATAGCCTGAGGCAGCCCGAAGGTATCAAAACGGGTGCGTACAATTACCCCGTTTTCTTCCAGGTCCTTCATGACCTCCTCATACAGGTCCTGATCCTTGTCCGAAAGGGCAATGGCACCTTGCAGGTCGTCCGCCGACAGGGGGGCAGGGTTAGCGGTCATATACGCAGTAATTTGTTCTTCCAGTTCTTTTCTATTCATGCTTCTCCTCATACATCAGCTTGGCATCAGCCTCGGCGGCAATGGTCCCGTCCTCCCGGACCACCTGCCCCGTCATTTCCAGCAGAATGCCCTTGCGCTTCTTGACTTTGGTGATGATGGAGATTTTTTCCCCAATCAGAACCGGCTGACGGAAGCGCACCTCCAGCCGTGCCGTATAGGCCACCCGATGTTCATATAAATAAGGGTAATTCCCCATGGTTTCGTCCAGCAGCGTGGAAATAAGGCCTCCATGCATCCGGCCATCATAGCTTTGGTGCACCGGCTGGGGAACAAAGCTGGCATAGCAGCCTTCCTCGTCCACCTTGAAATGCATATGCAGGCCAATGGGGTTGTCCTTGCCGCAGCCAAAACACAGGGTATCACGATCTGCGAGATTCATATTTTTTATCCTCCAAAAAATGCAAAATGCTTTGATAAATTTTTTCCCGGCCCTTGTAGAGGGTCATTACGTGCCGGGCCTTGGGCACCCACAGCAGCTTTTTCTTCCGGGAAGAAACGTGTGCATACAGGTAGCGGGCACTCTCCGGCCGCACCGTGTGGTCCGTGCGGGACTGGATAATGAGCAGCGGCACCTGGACCTTCCGGAGCCAGCGCCCCTTGCACAGGAGCAGCAGCCATTCCAGCTGGTGAATGCCAAAAAGGGGCATACAGGAATAGGCCACATTGTACCGTTCCGGGGCATCAATTTCCCGAGGGTGCTTGGGCAACGCCCAGGCCTTCTGCCGGTCCGCCAGCCACAAAAAGTGGATGCGCCAGTCGTAGAGATAAATAGGGGTGGAAATCAGCACCAGCCGGTCCACCTGGGGCAGGGTACCGGCGTACACAGCCAAAAGCCCGCCCATGGACAGTCCAATGACCGTTACCTCCCGGCATTGGTGCTTCAGCTTTTCTACTGCTTCCCGCACCTGGTCCAGCCACTCCGGATACGTTACTTTTGTCAGCTCCCGGGGATCCGTACCATGGCCGGCCAGCCGCAGGCCATACACCGTATAGCCGTGCTGGTGCAGGGTCTCTCCCAGTTCCCGCAGCTCCGCAGGGGTTCCGGTAAACCCATGGACCAAAAGTACGGCCCGCTGGTTATTTCCTTCCCAGTAGTAGCTTTCTGCTCCGGGCATCACCATGCCGCCACACCTCCCGTTCCCTATTTTGGTACGCAAAAAGGGCATTACCTGCAAAAGGCAATGCCACAGTGCGCTCTCATATACAAATTCAGTCGCCGTAAATTACTGGATACGGGCAATGACCACATTGATAATGGCAAAAGCCAAACCCAGACCTACTGTAAAACGGGACAGTGCTTCGTCCATGTCTGTCGGTTTGCCGCCAAACAGGGATTCGCCGCCGCCCAGGCCGCTGAAACCTGCACTTTTCCCAGACTGCAATAAAATAGAAATCATCATAAGAACGCTGACGATGACATCCAGTACCATCAAAATATTTAAAGCCACAGGTATTCCCTCCACACTCTAGATTGTATTATTGTAACATAAAGGAGCACCAGTGACAACCATTCCCGGCACATTTACCCAAGCTTTACCTAAAAAAGCTTCTCGTTAGGAGAATTGCACCGTGAAGGTAATGACGCCCTTGTCAAAGGTCACCTTCAGTTGGCCGCCCAACAGATTCATCACTTCTTCTGCCATGGAAAGCCCAATGCCGTAGCCGGCCTTCTTGGAATTATGGGACTCGTCTCCCCGGTAGAACCGCTCGAAGAAATGGTTGTAGTCCACCCCTTCTCCTTCCTTGTAACTGTTGGAAACAGCGGCCTTAAAGCCATGCTTGCCGTTTCGGGTCAGCACAGCCCAAATGGTCCCCTCATCATCACAGTACTTGGCCGCGTTGTCCATGAGAATGGTGAACACCTCATAGAGATATTTTTCCTCTGAGAGGGCCCGAATATCCGGGGGGATATCCAGCACCAGCTTTTTCTTTTCCCCTTCCACCAGGGGCGAAAAGGCCTTCACTGCATCTGTAAAAAGGGCGGACACGTCCACATCTTTCAGGGTCAAACTGGACTGGCTCTTTTCCCCCATTTTGGCCAGCATGATCAGCTCGTTGATCAGCCGGGTCAGCCGCTTGACCTGCATCAGGATGTTGTCCGTCCACTGGCTTTTCCCGTTGAGCAGTTCCATGGCCTCTGCATTGGCAGAAATAATGGCAATGGGGGTTTTTAGCTCATGCCCGGCATTGGTGATAAACCGCTTTTGGTTCTCCATATTTTCCACAAAGGGCTGAATGGCAAAATTGCACAAAAAGCTCAGCACCAAGATGTACAGCAGCACGCAGATAAGCCCAAAGCGCACCGAGTAGCGCATAAAGGCTTCCACCGCAGCCACATCCCGGGTGCAGTCCATCACTACTACCATATAGTCCCCGCCAGGCTGGGGGGAAACCAAAGAGGCATAGCTGGCCCGTTCTTTTTTAAACACGCCCTGCTTTTGTTGGTTCTCCAGCACCTTGTCAATGACTTCCAGGGCTTCCTGCTGGTCAAAGGCAGAAATGTTGGTCAGGTTCAGCTGGGTGACCTTGCCGTTGGTTTCATCCACAAAGGCGCTGAAATATCGGGTCTGGTGGGCAAATTCCGGGGTATTGTTGTACCATTCCGGGTCATTGAGCCAGCTGCTCCAGCTTTCCGAAGGCAGCGGAATCTGGTGGGCCGGCATCATACCGCCGTTTTGGGCAATGACGTTCAGGAGGGTGGTCACTTCTGATTCCATCTTCATATAGCTGATGACGTTGATGAGGCCCAGAGCTCCTGTCAGGATAATCACCACGGCAATCAGCGCCATGAGAATGAATTTCCGCCGCAGCCGGTGCACCATATTCATTGCAGCACCTCCTTAGCTGGCCTGGGACACGGGTTTCAGGGTAAAGGAGCCGCCCTGACTTCCGTCAATTTTCAAATTGCCCCCAATGGCCTTCAGTTTTTCCCGCAGATAGGAAATGTAGATCCACACAATCCCCGGATCTTCCTGCTTTTCTTCTTGCCACACGTGCTCCAGCAGCTGCTGGGTGGGACAGGGCTTTCCCGCATGGACCATCAGGTACCGCATCAGCTGGGTTTCCTTGGGTGACAGCCGGACCGCACTGCGGCTGGACAGTTCCCCTTCCCCGCAGTTTAGGGTCACGGACCCAGCAGTTAGTTTTTCCGGATTGAATTCACTCTGGCGGCGGGTCAAAGAACGGATCCGGGCCAGCAGTTCGCCCATAGCAAAGGGTTTCGTCAGATAATCATCTGCCCCGGCATCCAGGCCCAGAATCTTGTCGTCCACTTCCGCCTTGGCCGTCAGCATAATTACCGGGGTGGTATCCCCCGTGGCCCGGATTTCCTCCAGGGCCGTAATGCCATCTTTTACCGGCATCATAATATCAAAAACCATGCAATCGTATAAATTTTTGCTGGCCTTGTCCACCGCTTCCTGTCCGTTGGCCGCCAAATCCACCTCATGACCCTGATGGGTCAAAATGGCCTGGACCGCCATGGACATGGCCTTCTCGTCTTCTGCCAATAAGATTTTGCTCACTGGTTTTCTTCCTCTCCTTCCGGTTCTTCCTGAAGCAGGTTCCGGATGGTCTGCATGGCCAGGTCGCAGGCCGCCAGTTCATCCGCGCAGCGCTTCAGTTCTTGTCCAATCAGGGCTGCATTTTTAATGTGATGCTTGTATTTCATCTGGTGTTCCAGGCTGGCCCAGGAATCCATGGCAATGGTGCGCAGCTGGATTTCCGCATAAAACTTCCCAGGCTGGTTGCCGTCCACATCCCGGAACGGCTCCTCCAATTCCAGAATCATATGGTAGGACCGGTATCCATTGGGTTTTACATTGTGGATATAATCCTTTTCCTGGATCACCTTGCAGCCAGGAATCTGCTTGATGTAGTCAATATTTAACTTGATATCGTGCAAAAAGCGGCACACAATCCGGAGCCCAATGGCATCCCGAAGCTCCACCAGGGCAGAATGCGCATTCACCGGCAGCCCTTTCCGCCGGCATTTTTCTTCCATACTGTCCACGCTTTTGATCCGGTAGATCAGGTGCTCATAGGCCATCTCTCCGCTGCGCTGCTTTTCCACTTGGTTATACTTTTCAATCTGGTGAACCAAGTCCGTCTGGACCGTTTCCAGGACAGGAAGCCAGTCCCCGTAGGCATCTCCACTTGCTGTGATCACCTTTCGTTTCCTCCTTCAGGGGTACAAACCGTAACCTATTCTTTTACTATTGTAACATATTTGCCATGAAGGAAAAATGAAAAATCCGTGTGTGGGAAGAGGAAGCGTCAAGGGGCGTTTGGTTTCTTCAACACTAACGTTCAGGTCCCCACCCATTCCCCAGATTTCACACAAAAAAGCATTTCTCCAGAACCTGTCTGATCTGGAGAAATGCTTTTTTCACCTTAGTTCACATTTACATACGTCTTGTAATCGTTACTCCATATGTGAAGCCCTGCTTTACCCCGTGCCAGCCCGTAACGCGTACGTCGGCGCCCCAGGGATTCTCTTTGGTCACTTTGCTCTGCCAGCCGAGCTCCAGGAATTCGCTGGAGCCTTTCATGCTGGCGTCGGGGGTGGTGTAGTCTCTGTACCGTGCCGTGGCTTTGCCGTCAAATTCGTAATCCCAGCCAAGGCCTGCATAGAAGGTGGTGGTAGCTTCGTCCAGGTGTTTGGTCCATCTAAAGCCCAAACGGGTCCAGATGGAATCCACCCCATCCAAATCGTAGTCAGCGCTGCCCAAACTGCTGTGCAGAGTCACGCTGTCACCGCCCAAATGGGAATAGAAGAATTTGCCGTAGACATTATAGTCGTTGGTAGCCTGACGGTAAATCCGCCCCAGACCGGCGTGGGCAGCAATATAACCAGCCCCAGAGTTATAGGTGGTACGGTAGCCGGCAATGCGTCCAGCATAGTCACCGTTTAGGCGGCCGGCCCGTACCAGGCCTTCGTAGTGGACGCCGTTGACCTGGTCTCTGCGGAGCAGGATACCAGCGCCTACATACCGCTGACTGCCGTCGCCCCGGGTGCCGTTCTTATAGCTGGTATAGTTTCCGGTACCGTATTCGATGAAAGGCATAATGGTGTCGGCGTAGTCTTTCTTAAAAACCCGCTTTACGAAGCCCAATTCACCATTGAACCCATTGGTATCCACCGTGGAACTGCTGTTATAGCGGAGGTTGTGGCCGCCCAGCATGACATAGGGGGTAAACTTGGCCTCCACTTCCCGTTCTTTCCTTTGGGCAATTTCTTCTGCACTAAGGGTCACATTCGCGTTCTTGGCATCTGCGGCGTCAAGAGGAGAAGCAGCTGCCATAACGGGTCCCTGTCTCAGGCTCATGCCGGCAGGGGAAGAAATATAGGGAGTGCCCAGCATATCCATAACGTTATGGTCATCATCCCGGAGCCGGGCCGCCTCATGGCTTTCGGCCCAGGCGGTTAGAGCTGCCTGGAGGCCATCGGTGACGGCTGCGTCGGAGCCGTTGGCTACCGTGCTGGCAGCATTGGCTTGGCCGTCGGCGATAACCTCCGTATCCGGGTGCAGGATGGGTTGGCTGTCGATGGGCACGTAGAGAACGATGGTATTGGCGTCCTGGGGCTTAA
Organism: Acidaminococcus sp. AM05-11; assembly: GCF_003472805.1. Classification (NCBI taxonomy): domain Bacteria; kingdom Bacillati; phylum Bacillota; class Negativicutes; order Acidaminococcales; family Acidaminococcaceae; genus Acidaminococcus; species Acidaminococcus sp. AM05-11. The sequence goes on from NZ_QRMX01000002.1 coordinate 178,672, forward strand.
TGTAGACCTTGCGCTGGAGGAGGGCTGCGTCGGTGACGATATCCTTACCGTCCATCATGGCGTAGCTGGTACCTGTGGTGTTGATTTCGTTGTTGGCGTCGTGGATCAGGTTGATCACTTCACCCGGATTCAGCTGGGTGGTATCCTCCACCCCGGCGTTAATGGCTGCCCCATGGACATCCGCAGTATCCGTCACTTCCAGCATGGTATCCCCGGCCTTGGCATCCGCCGGCACGTAGAAATTCAGGTTCTGGAAATAACCCAGGTTCTTAACTGTATTGCCCTTGGTGGAAAGATTCAGGGTGTTGCCGGTGCTCTCGGTGGTGCTATAGCCGCCGTAGAGGCTCATCATGGAGCCCAGTAGGCCGCCGGTAATGTTCACCGTGTTGTCTGTAGCCGGGCCCTCCTCGTTCACCCCGGCAGCAATCAGGTTCCCGCTCATAAGGGGGTTCTCTTCTTCGTCCGCAGCAATCGTGGTACCAATAGTACCGCCCTTGATATTCAGGATGTTGCCAGAAGCAATTCCTCCTGTGGTTTGACCGCCCACCAGATTCTTCTAGATTGTGCCGCCCTCAACGGTCACCGTATTGCGTTGTGCGTAACTGCGCAGCGGGCTATAGGCGCCATAGACGTTTCCTGCAGTCACCCCGCTGCCAAGCGTTACCTGGTTGTCATACATCGGACAAGAGGAATCCTTCAGCAGGTCGTCTGACGTGGCAATGGTGGTCAAATACCCGCCATAAATGGCGTCTGCCGTGACGTTGCCGCCGCTGATGGCCACTTGGTTGGCATAAGCGCCGGGATTGCTTAGAAGTTTTAACTGATAAAACGTATCGTACGTCCGATAATAGGTTGTACCGTTGGATTTCCCGCCTGCGATAACCGAAGCCCCGGAAATCGTGGCATCCTGAAGCTTCAGGATATTCTCTAGAGCTTGGTTGGCACCAGCCCCTGCATAGATTTCCTGGGCTCCGTTTACCTTGACATTCGTAAGTGCAAGGCTGTTTTTATAGGCTGAAGCACCTGCATAGGCTGCTGCCAGCGTAGGTTTGCTTGGATAACCACCATCAGAGTCCAGGACCCCATCGGTGAAGCTAAGGGAACCACCTGTAATAGCTGCAGTATTACCAACTGCTTTCCCACTTACCGTATCCTCGCCCATAGCCTGCACGCCAATCAGGCAGCTTAACCCACTTACTTCCGCATTCGTCAACTGCAGCTGGTTCTCGGAAGCATTCTGCTCAGCTTTTACCCCTTCCAATACGCTCAGGTTATACACCTTGCTATTTTCCACCGTAAGGCTGTTGCCCTGGGCAAGTCCCGTTGCGTCGGCCCCTATTAGACTGGTGCCGCTTACTGGGAGAAAAGTGATTTCACTATTTCCGGTAATCTTCAGCTGGTTCTCACGGGTAAGAGTTGTATAAACTGCATCATCGTCTCCCTCATAAACCGTACCATAAACTCCACGCACTTCGGCCAGATTATCTATTTTGGTGTCTTCAATAGACATTGTATTTTTATACGGAGCTACGCCATATGCACCAACGATATACGAGGCATTGCCAGAAATGGTAGAAGCAGTAAAAGTTACCTTATTCTCAGAAACACGGCCATAGGGAGAATAACCACCCCATAAATAACGAAGACCTGAAACCGTACTCTGATTTAGTTTCACAGCATTAGCTGCAACCGTTCCCTTTTCACTTAACCCACCACAAATCATATAAGCACCGTCAGCAGCTGCCTGATTCAATTCTAGAGAATTGTTTGAAGCACTGACTAACCCTAATCCGCCAAAAATCGTAGTTCCGTCCTCATTCGAATCCTGTGTCGTATAGCTTACTTTGGCACCCGTAATGGAAACCTGGTTCTGGTCTGCACAGCCCGCATCGTTTGAATCATCGCCCGAGGCCCAAGCAAGTCCACCGCCAATTGCCGCTGCATTTTGCAGCTCCGTCTTCTGGCCGCTGATACTCACCTGGTTTCCAGAGGCCGGTCCTTCATTTGCTACCCCGCCAAGGATCCAGCCCCCTGATCCAGTTTCAGCCTCTCCAAACATGCTGGAATTTCCCAGGGTCACTGCCGTATTGTCCAGAGTTACCTTGTTGTCCTTGGCACTGGTAGTACCCAAACCGCCATAGATATCCGTAATCCCGTTCTTGATGGTGCTTTGGTAAATCTGCACTTCATTGGAATCTGCAGCGCTTGCCAAACCAGATTCCGACACATGGCGATGATTATAGCCCCCAGCCAATACACCTACAGGAAGGTCATATACATTTAGGCCCAGTAAATCAACATATGTATCCTGACTTGCCTCGTTTCCCAAGGTCGCGCCATAAGCGGTCACCTTATTTCCCACGGCACTGCCATATTCAGAAAAGCCTCCCAGTAGGGAATTGCCCAGGACAGGCTGGGTGGAATAATCTTCCTTTCCCAGGGTAACCGTATTATCGTTTGCGTCATAATAAGCGTAACCACCGCCCACCTTAGCTGCATACCCGCTGAGGAACTGCACTTCGTTCTGGCTGGCATATTTGTGGGCTGCGCCTCCGTAAACCCCTCCGCTGATAGTGGTAGCACCGGATGAGGTTTCTCTAATATACACCTTGTTGCCAATGGCACTGGCTGGAAGGAAACTGTGTTGGAAGTCAAAAATATGGAAGGAGCTGGTACGTGAATAATCCAGCAGTCCATCCTCCATATCGCCAGCAATGCCGCCTGCTGCCGTGGCAAGTCTGCTGTCAGTGATATAGACCGTATTATAGGAAGCATCCCCCTCTTCCTGGGTGGAAAGCGTTCCTCCTGTCAAACCCCCTGCCACATCAACATGTCTGTCACTTTCTATTTCGTTGACCCGGGTCAAGGTCAACGTATTATAGCAAGCTCCATTATGCAGGCTGAAACCGCCCACCAGATCCAGTTCGTCATCATAGTAGTCTGCAGTCTTGGCACTCACCGTAATATCGGACAGCGTCACCTGGTTTTCATTGGCATCCAATTTTGCCGTGTAGCCGCCGGCAGCCAGCAGGGTAAGCGTGCTGTTCCGGACCACCACCTGGTTGTTCGAGGTAGTGCCTTTGCCGGAGTAGCCCCCTATCACCGCGGTGTAGGTTCCCTGATTTTCGGAGTCTGGCTGCGTACCGCTGGCCTCTGCCTCTGCACTGGTGCCAATGTATACGCGGTTATTGCTGGCATCAGCTGTGGCCGTCACATCTAGAGGAGACAGATATGACCAGTCGGTATAATTGCCTGCCTCATCACGATAAACGCCATAATAATCACTATATCCCTTTACATTGGCAGCTCCGCCATACACAGCAACAGGAGTTCCGTCATGCACAGTGACCTTTTCCAGCGTCACTGTATTGCCGGACACGTCAAACTGCTCAGTGGATACTAAATGGTTCTCATTCTCTTCCTCCGAGCCCAAATACTCTTTTGTATAGTCATATAAATAGCCGCCAAAAATGGATACCCCATCGTACTCTGTGGCACCAGAACCCAGGGTGGTGCTGCCAAGGGTCACCGTGTTGCCATTTACCTGATCTTCTGTGGAGGTTGTAGTATTGTCCTCATGAATGATCACGCCCCCAAAAATATTGGAACCGGGATTTTCTGACGTTACCGTCCCTCCTGTAACCTGCAAGGTGTTACCGGAAGCGGTTCCGGTATCCTTGTTGCCAATGGCTCCATTTGATAAATTGATAGATTCTTCCGTGTTCAAGCCGCTCCCATACTCGTTCCCTTCCTCAGCCTTCACATCTTCCCCGCTAATGGTGATTGGTTCCGCCTGAGCCCTGGGGACATACGCCCCCAGTCCCAAAATGCTGGTGAGCACCAATACTGTCAATAATTGCTTCTGTTGTCCATTCCTGGTTTCCTTCTGATGCTTGTGTTTCCCCATAACTTGTGCCAGCGCCTCCCGCAGCCGCCAGCTTCCCCCTTTCGTCAAACAGGCAAAGGCCTTTAAGTACATTAAGTTTTATGTTATTATTATTCAAACATCTCTACGAATATATTATAGCGTTGTTTGTTTATAAAGTCTAAGAAATCGTTTATAAAAATAGTTTCACAACTATTAGCCGCAGCCAACTGTATAAATGGATACAAACGTTATTTCAGAAGAAAACAAGTTTATTTGAAAGCTGTTTTTCATTCAGCAACAGTGCCAATTCACCGTGAATAGTTTGTAACATATTCTTGTTCTTGTAGTATTTTAAATACGTTTATGTTATGTTTTTTACGATTCTTATCAATAATTATCCCAAGTTTGGTTCCACTTTTAGCAGTAAATAATTATGTTTATTTTTGCAATTCAAAATAATCTATTTTTTAGTTGCATTATTTACCGTTGATATGCTATACTATCGATGTTCATCAACCGTATACATTGTATTTTGTATACGAAATTATCCAGATTGGAGGCACATCCTATGTTTCGCATAGCTATTTGCGACGAAGATTCTCTCAGTACTGAAAACATTATCGCCTGTATCCAGGCCATGCCCAGCCCTTTCGACATTCCAGAAATTTCTGTGTTTGCCGATTTGCGGTCTCTCCTAGTCAAGTGTACAAGCAATACACGTTACGAACTGATCATCCTGGATCCGGCAAATGTCTTTCGCGATAACCTGGAAGCCGGCCGCGTTTTACGTGAGCTGGACAAAACTGTCCCCATTATGTTTACATCCAAAGACAAAAATTGTTTCTCTGGCAAGAAAACCCTGCCCAATCAGCAATATTTTCTGCCCAAACCCGTTATTCCAGAGGTTCTGTATAAGCTGATGGACAACCTGATGCGAAATACTCTGTATGACCAGCACTACCGGTTTCCCATGGTCTGTGAAGAAAGCCGCTTTGATTTGGGCATTGATAAAATTTTATATGTAGAGGCTAAGGGCCCCCAGGTTCTGGTGCATACCAGAAAAAAGTCCTACCCTAAAAGCGCAACCATGAAATCCATGGAGCGCTGGCTGTGCCGGCACCAGTTTGTCAGAATCCATAAGAGCTTCCTGGTCAACGTGCATCAGATTGAAACTTTTAAGCGGTATAAGGCCGTTTTGAAAAACAAGGTGGAATTGGATATCTCCAAAAACCGTTATAAAGAAATCGCTGACAAAATTGAAGCCCTGCTCCGCCCCTAATGAGAATAGGGACCAGCTTGTGCTGTCCCTGCAATGAAAAGGTGGTGTGAAATAATACTTATCCCCGAAAAAAACGGCTTTTTTT